>CAZXZQ010000050.1:0-12820 GCA_964645215.1 uncultured Rhizobiaceae bacterium
GCAGCATGAACGCTGCTAAACAAACCTGCTGACTCTAACAAAACAGTTGGACCACTCAAATAAGGCAGGCCAAGGAAGTTGCAGATCTTGCCGAAGACCTGACGCAAGAACTCGAAAGTTTGAGAGAAAAATAGAACTATTACAGTAAATCAACTACAAACTTAATATCGTAGTTTGTTCACCATCCAAAATTCTGAGATCTGCTAAACGTATGCCGACAAAACCGTTAGATCCTAAATATATAACTGGCTTTAAGCAGCTTTAACGTTAGGACGACCAATCTCCACTCTCAATTTTTCTCTTACAGATTGAATTTGTTCAAAATGACGTTCGCGTACATGACCATATCCGCGAATTTGATCAGGCAAATTCAACAATTGCTCAATCAGTACTGGGTCTGCAATCTCGTAGTACTCAAGCGCAAAATCGATATCTGCCTCATAATCTTCCAAGGCACGACGGGCAAGTTTAGCCTCAGCATTATTACGAAAAGGATCAAAAAAACTACCTCTCAACCAACGTAAACGGCTCATCAAACCAAATACACTTAACAACCATTGGCCAGCTTCGCCCTTTATAATTGTGCCAGTCTTTTTATCAGTCTTGCTAAATGGCCAAGCTCCAACACTAAATGTGAGTTTCATATCCCCTTTGAAAGTATCATTAAGCGCTGCTTTGAACTCTGGCTTAGAATAGAGGCGTGCAACTTCCCATTCATCTTTGATGGCCAGTAACTTGAAATACCCTTTTGCGATTGCTTTAAGGGCTTTCTGACTAAGCCCAGCATGAGTAGCGTTTTCTAATAGGTTACTATACTTTTTTGCATAGGCTGCATCTTTATATTGCGTAAGTTCCTTTATGCGTATTGCGATGATCTCTTCAAGTGTTTGCTCTTGTTTTTCAGCTAAGTTGATTGGTACATTATCTCCCATTAATTGCATTGCTGAATCCCAGTTTGCAAACGCCAAACGACCCAGATCGAAGGCTTGTTTGTTTTTTTCAACCTGCACGCCATTTAACTCGATGGCTCTATGAATAGCCTCTAGCGAGAGTGGAATACCTTGCTGCTGCCACGCAGCACCTACTAAAAGCATATTGGCAAAGACCCTATCACCCATCACCTTTTCAGCCAGAGTCTGTGCTGTTAGTCCGCGTGCACGTTCACCCAGCAAACGGGTTAAACGCTCCAGTTGCTCCTCACCATTTAGCTCCCAATCAGGATTTTTCGAAAATTCAGCCGTTGGTACAACCGTAGTGTCGGTAACCGCCACAGCATGATCAAGATTGAGTTTTGAAAGCGCCTCATCACCTGCTGCAACCACCAGATCACACCCAATCAATGCACCAGCTTCCGATGTAGCTATTCGAGTTGCCCTCATCGCTTCTGGACTTGCAGCAATTTTGATATGCGAATGAACTGCTCCGTATTTTTGCGCAAGCCCTGTAATATCAAGATTAGAGCTATAATACCCATCTGCATGAGCTGCCACGGCCAAAGTTTGACCAACCGTCACTACCCCAGCCCCGCCGATGCCTGACACAAGAATAGACCAAGACCCATCAATTTCAGGTAAGATCGGAAGCGGTAAATGACTTACATCAATAGCAATTTCAGCTCTTTGTGCGACACGCGGCTTTGCCCCACTCACAGTAACGAAGGAAGGGCAAAAGCCTTCCACGCAAGAATAATCTTTATTACATGCTGATTGGTTGATTTGGCGTTTACGACCAAATTCAGTTTCTAAAGGCTCAATTGCCATGCATTGTGATACAGTAGAGCAATCTCCACAGCCTTCACAAACTGCTGGATTGATGAATACACGTTTATCTGGATCAACCATTTTACCGCGTTTACGTAGTCTTCTGCGTTCTGTGGCACAGGGTTGATCGTAGATAATAATAGTCACTTCTGATATTTCTCGCAGTTCACGTTGTACTGCTTCCATCTCGGTTCGGTGATGTACCGTCACACCTTTGCCGAAGGTTTTTCCTTTATATTTTTGAGGCTCATCAGCCACAAGCGCTATGCGATTGACGCCTTCTGATTTCATTTGTTTCACCATTGTTTCAGGCGATACTTCGCCATCATGTGGCTGGCCGCCAGTCATGGAAACAAATCCGTTATGCAGAAGTTTGTAGGTAATTGGGATTTTTGCGGCTATTGCTGCCCGTATTGCCATCATTCCCGAATGGAAATAAGTGCCATCACCCATATTCGCAAAAACGTGTTTTTCATCTGTGAAAGGGAACTGCCCCATCCAGCCCACACCCTCACCTCCCATGTGACTCATTGAATTCGTAGTTGTTGGATCACGCAATGCTGCCATGCTATGACACCCAATTCCTGCCAGCGCACGACTACCCTCAATAACTTGTGTTGACCGTCCGTGCGGGCAACCGGAACAAAAAGACGGCGGGCGTATAATTCCATTAATATCCATCTTTGGAGTTTGATCAGGTGTATTGGGAATGCCAAGACCACATTCAGGATCCATTTCGATTGCTATACGCGTTATGACATGGGCAACCAGATTAGGGTTTATTTCGCCAGAATTAGGAAACGCATATTCAACAGCTTGATTAGCATAGATATGGCCGCCAAAAGTTTTGCCTACAATACGAGGGGCAAGGCCAGAGCCATACAGAACAGTCTTGATCTGATCCTCCAGCAAGGGGCGCTTTTCCTCTACTACAATGATGGTATCAAGCCCTTTAGCGAATTCACGGATGATTTCTTCGTCTAATGGCCATACCATTCCGACCTTTAATAACCGTGTCTTCATGTTTGCTAATTGACCGTCGTCATAGCCCATGCCTTGCAGAGCTTGTGAAAGATCTTGCCATGCCTTTCCAGCGGAAACGATACCAATTTTAGCTTCAGTTGATCCTTCGACTTTGTTTAGTTTATTGGCCCGGGCATATGAAAGGGCAAGATTTATTCTGTCTTCATACAGTGAACGTTCTTGCTCAATGAAAGGCGTAAAGGGTTGAATTCCTGGGTGCGGCATGGTTTTTTCAGGTAGGATGATCTTAGGACTTGTGGGAGATAGGTAAACTGAGCCACCGCCCTCGACAACATCGGTTACCAGCTTCATGCCTACAAGGGTTGATGAATAACGACTCATACCTATGCCGTGCAACCCATAATCCAGGACTTCCTGAGCATTGGCTGGTGACAATAAGGGTATTCCAGATGATACAAAATTAAAATCAGAATAGCATGCAAGCGTTGATGATTTAGCACCGTGGTCATCACCAACCAAAAGAATTGACCCACCTTTTTCATTGGTACCAGCCAAATTTGCATGTCGAATAGGATCCATTGAACGATCCATGCCAGGAGCCTTACCATACCAGATTGAAAATACGCCTTCGACTTTTGCTCCCGGAAACAGACCAACCTGTTGAGAACCCCATGTTGCAGTTGCTGCAAGATCTTCATTTACACCAGGTTGAAAATAGATGTTGTGGGCTTTCAGTTTTTCTTCGGCAGATAATAAGTCCATGTCATAACGTCCTAAAGGACTGCCGCGGTAACCAGAAATGTAGCCACCAGTGTTAAGGCCTGCACTGATGTCGCGTTTACGCTGTTGGATGGGCAGGCGTACCAAGGCCTGCATCCCAGTCATGTAAACCCAACCTTCATCTTGGTCTAATCGATCAGCCAGAGTCATATTCAGGCGCTTAACGGTTTTATTTGTCATTTCTGAATTCCTACAAATTGATTTGTAATGAGGCTTTCGCATCAATCTAATCGGTCGAGTTAACGCCAGTAAGATACACCCATGGGCGCCGTATCTCATCTTCTTTTTGAAAGTTTGTAATCTCGGCATTGCGCTCTAAAGTCAATCCAAGATCATCAAGGCCCAGCAACAGTCCTAGTCGACTCTTTTCATCCAAATCAAAAGAAACAGGTTCTGAACTACAAGGGGGTATAATCTGCTTGGTATTCAAATTAACTTCGAATGGAGTATTAGGGTTAGCACGTGCTGTTTCCGCAAGAAATTCCACTACCTCACCCGGAAGTTGGATAGGCAGAATTCCGTTTTGGAGACAATTATTAAAAAATATACCTCCAAAACTGGGAGCAATTACTGTGCGCACTCCCATTGCCACCAAAGCTGTGACAGCGCCTTCACGTGATGAACCGCAACCGAAATTACTACCTGCAAGCAGGATAGGTGCATCGCGCCAAGGTTTCTGATTAAGCACAAAGTCAGAGTTTTCCGAACCATCTTCATGATACCGCCATACTTCAAAACAATAAGGGCCAAGCTCGGAATCATCGAGATCCATTAGACGCTCTATACGGATCATAATATCAGTATCAACATTTTGCACCATTAATGGGGCAGCTGGTCCGGTAACGACAGTAAAAGGCTTCATAAGCAGGTATCCATTCTACAATTTTCGAACATCAGTAATTGCACCGTGAATAGCGGCAGCGGCAGCCATAGCAGGACTTACCAAATGTGTACGGGCATTAGGGCCTTGACGCCCAATGAAGTTTCGATTGGACGTTGATACACAACGCTCGCCAGGTGCAACAACTTCATTGTTGATTGCCACACACATTGAGCAACTTGGCATACGCCAATCAAACCCAGCGTCCAAAAATATTTTATCCAACCCTTCAGCCTCTGCAGCTTTCTTTACGGGCACAGACCCTGGTACAACCCAGGCTTTTACACCATCTGCTACACGTTGTCCCTTCGCGATAGCAGCAGCAGCGCGCAAGTCACTAAGACGGCTGTTGGTGCATGAACCAATAAAAACTCGATCTACTTTCGTACCTTCAAGCTTTTGTCCCGGCTTGAGCCCCATGTATTCAATCGCCCTGCGCCATGAATCTCCACTTGCAGCATTAGGCGCTGCCTCAGGATTGGGGACATGCGAGCCAACAGTCGCAGAATGTTCTGGACTTATCCCCCATGTAACCTGAGGTTCAATTTCACTAACATCTATGCTAATTTCTCGATCAAATTTGGCATTTGGGTCACTTGTAAGATTGAGCCAATGTTTAACAGCCATATCCCACATTTCACCTTCGGGCGCATAAGCTCGGTTTTTAATGTAAGCAAGCGTCTTTTCATCTGGTGCAATCATTCCAACCTTGGCACCAAATTCAATCGACATGTTGCAAATCGTTAATCTGCTTTCAATCTCAAGATTACGTATGGTTTCACCCGCATATTCAACAGCATACCCGTCTCCACCAGCAGCACTTAACTTACCGATCATATGCAAAATCATATCTTTTGCTGTGATACCCTTTGGTAATTTCCCATTGAAATTTACCCTCATGGTAGGTGGGCGTTTCTGGATTATTGCCTGCGTGCCCATCACATGGACAAGTTCTGTAAACCCTATACCAAAAGCCATCGCCCCCAAAGCACCATGAGTTGATGTATGGCTATCACAACAACACATCAGCAGTCCGGGAAGTGTGATACCTTGTTCTGGACCAATTACATGCACAATGCCTTGTTGGTCCGAATTTAAATCGAACAGATGCATTCCATGTTCGGTTGCCCCCTCACGTAATACACGCACCAGCCTGCCACTACGTTCTGCTGTAGATTCTGTGCGATCAGAATTGCTGGAAATGGAGTGATCTGGTACGGCAAAATTGAGTTCAGGATTCCTAACTTTTAGATTACGTGCAGCTAACCCTTCAAATGCTGCCGGCCCACCCAGATCATGCAGTAATAAACGATCAACATGGAGTAGAGCATTATCATCACCTAAATCAGCAATAACATGCTCATCCCATATCTTGTCGAACATTGTGCTCGGTTGCATTTACGTTTCCTTCGCTATTCGGCTCAATTCTTAAAGCTTGTTTGCTAATGCATGAGCGCTATGCATCGCAGTGATTAGTCCTAACGGTTGATGACAATCGCCAATGGTATGAACTTCCATACCAGCCGCACACAATGGTTTTGCAAGCTCGTCATCTTGAGAACGCGCTGTTGAAAATGTAAACAAATCAACGTTATCGATGATATCCGTTTGATCTGTAAACAGGTTGGCATACGTTAATTGTTTATTGGATAGACTGACAGGCCTGACATGGGGAATGATCTGGACACCTAATTCATATAGTCGGCGGAATACACCTCGTTGATATAGATAGGCTTCATCCCGACAAATTGAGTCAGCCGGGGTTAATAAAACTATCTTCTCATAACGATCAGCCAGGAGTTCAATGGCTGCATAAGTACCTGAGGTTTGATCAATGTCGTAAACAACCAGTAATTTTCCGCCAAGTTTTTGGTTGTTTAGATGTTCAAAAACTACACTTCGTAAATCTACCAAATTGGAATCAGGTCTAAATTCTTCAATTGATGTCATTGTAGATCCTGTAGCCAAAACAACGGCATTTGGTGCATCGTTAATCAGTGTTTGTGCATCTACTTTAGAACCTAGCTTAAAAGTGATTTTTGTCTTTCGCGCTTGCCGTATTTGATAAGCACACAGTTCTTTAAGTTCTGAACAGCCAGGCAGTTTAGCATGGAGTAATACCTTGCCACCGAGATCATTTGATCTGCCATAAAGAGTTACATCATGTCCTCGTTGGGCGGCAAGTGTGGCTGCATGCATTCCTGCTACACCAGAACCTACAACAGCAATGCGTTTAATATCTTTTGCAGGTGTCGGTTGCCATTCTAATTCGTCTGATCTACCCATGTTAGGACTATAAAAACAGGATGTACCATACCCACGTAGAAAATCATTCCAACATTGATTACATGAAGTACATGGTCGTATATCTTCTGCTCTTCCCTCCTTTGCTTTTAATGCCCATGCTGGATCCGCCAAAAAAGGGCGAGCCATCGCGACCATATCACCCTGCTCATTTGCTAAAACCTGTTCAGCTTGTTCAGGCGTTATGATCCGTCCTACAGCAATAACAGGTACATCGCCGGCTGCTTTTTTCAAATCGGTATTCAGGTGCAAATAAGTGCCGCGCGGCTGGTGCATATCTGGCGAATGCATTTCCAGAGTGGGTAAATTTCCTTGGCTGTAACAAAAATAATCTACTGTATTAGTGTCACGCAACTGCCGGGTTATAGCCGCAGATTCTTCAGGATCAATACTGCCTTTTATTTCGTCTGTAGCAGGAAGCTTGTATCCGACAATAAAATCACTGCCGCACTTATCACGAATTGCTTGCAAAACTTCGCGGGCAAATCGAGTTCGGCCTACAACGTCGCCACCATATTCGTCTTCACGGCGGTTTACATAAGGGGAGAGGAATTGCAAATACAAGAACGCATGTGCTGAGGAAATTTCAACGCCACTAAATCCTGCTCGCTTAAGCCTTTCAGCGGTGTTAGAATGTTGCTCGACTAGGTCGTGAATTTGGTCGCGACTTAATACATGAGGCACAGTTCTACCAACATGATCGGCATTTGCCGAAACGCCGATTGCGCCACGATGAGGCCCCCAAAGACTGGCTCGCCCCAGATTAAATAACTGGCCGATTATTCTACAGTCTTCGCTTTCAATTGCGTCTGCCCAGCGTTTGAGGCTATCAAACCGTTCTTCTTTGAAGGCCTGCACTCGCCCAAGTGTTGGGTCATAATCATCGGATAATATGGACTCTGTCACATACATTCCAATTCCACCACGAGCCCTGTTGGCCCCATGATTAATCAACCTATCGGTGACATCACCTGCTTTGGCAGTACTTGTTGAAAACGCGGCATGCACAATCCGATTGCGAATGCGCTTACCAGCAAGTTCAAACGGTTCAAACAACCGTGGATATTTGGAGGACGGGGAGTACTGCATAAGATCTCTGTCCAATCAAGTTTCTATAGATGTTTTTTTGCGATGCCTGAGCATTCGCAAAACAGAAATCGCTGCAAGTATCAGAATGGTTAAAGCGATAGGACGCCCAAGCAGGAAGGAAAAATCTCCACCCGACAAAATTACGGTCTGCCTGAAAGACAACTCAAACAATGGGCCAAGAACAAAACCAATCACAAAAGTGATGAATGAGAAATCCAACATTCTGAAAAAATATCCAATCAGTCCGAACAAAATCACGAGCTGTATAGCGAAAGCTCCATTGGTTAAATATGCGCCCGTCAGACAGAACAGACCAATCATCGGGAAGATAACGCGTGCAGGCACATATGTAATAAGTGCGAAAAGTCTAAGACCAGCATTACCAACAAGGAAGTTACAGAAATTCGCAATAATCATACTCCCAAACAAGCCGTATATGAGGCGGCCTTGTTCTTGCATCATTTGCGGGCCAGGCGTGACACCGTGGATTATGAAAGCGCCAAGAATTAGTGCTGCTGAAATGTTCCCAGGAATACCAAGTGACAAGAGCGGGATAAAATTTGCACCTACGACTGCACTGTTTGCCGCCTCAACTGCCGCTACACCTTTGATATTGCCTTTACCAAAACTTTCAGGGTTTTCATCTGCCCGTTTTGCACTATCGTATCCTATGAACGCAGCCGCACTAGACCCAACACCTGGAATAGCCCCGATGCCCGTTCCAATGACTGCCGAGCGAAAAATCGTAGGCAAACAACTTATGTATTCAGCTAGACTGATCCGTCGGTCTTCTGGAGATTTGCCACTGAGAGGCAAATGACTGTTTCCTGCCAAGTCACGAGAGACAGTAATTTGCCGAAACACCTCCCCCATGGCCAGAAGCCCAATCGCCACAGCCGCGATAGGTAATCCATTCAAAAGCTCAGGGACACCGAAAGTTAATCGATCCGAGGCACCTTCTGGGTCGAGACCTATCGTACTTAACAATACTCCAATAAGCGCTGCGATTAACCCCTTGATCATCGATTTGCCAACGAGGCTTGCGACAATAGTCATCGCAAAGATCATGACCGCCATCATCTCTGGCGGGCCCATGCGAATTGCGACCATTGCCAAGGGAGCGGAAACTGCGATTAGAACCAAGTCACTAAACGTGTCTCCACTAATCGATGAGTAAAGTGATATTTTGAGCGCCTTGAGAGCCTTGCCTTGTTTGGCTAAGGGGTGCCCGTCAAATGCAGTTGCCGCAGCCTCAGGCGAACCTGGAGTATTCATCAAAATCGATGCCATAGCGCCACCAACAGTGCCACCCTTGTTGATGCCAACAAGGAAACCTAAAGCGCCAAGCGGTGACATGTAATAGGTTAAAGGGACTGCAATTGCGATTGCGGTGATGGCACTCAATCCTGGAATAGCGCCAAATACTTGGCCAAGTATGATTCCCAACAGAATCAGAGACAGATTAGCCAATGTAAATGCGTCAGAAAGGCCCGTAATTATTTCTTCCATACTAAATCCATATTTAGTGCCTCAAGGTAAGTTCACACTAAGTACCAACTCGAAAAAACCATAGAGCAGTGCAGGTGTTATTAAAGATACAAGGCCTATCCACAGTAAATTCCTCTCCTTCATGTAAAGCATCAGGCTGGCAATCAAAGCCGCGCCACCAGGGAGAAATCCAACGTTCAGAATTAAAATTGCACCAAGTGAAAAAATTGCAGTTATTCCCGCAATATGAGCCAACTCAGAGAGCGTGAAAGGCAATGGATCAGTGTGCAAATCTCTTCCGAACATACGGGTGAGGAATAGCAGCAAACCTAATCCACCTATCAACACGGTTGCAACATTTGGTAAAAGTGCTGGTGAAACTTGTGTGAAACCACTGGGTTCTACATAGTTTGGTATTACCCATGTAAAGATTAGAAGCGATGCAAAAGCCATCGCTAAACCTGTCCACATTTCAATATGTCGCATTGTCTGAAGCCTTGTAAATAATACTGTGAAGGCGGATTTACGCCGCCTTCATTGGTGCTATTCCAAGTATCCTCTAGGGATTACTTAGTTGATGAGAACAAAGCAGTATACCCATCACCAAGAGAATGCATTAAGGTGGAAGTCTCTTCAGAAGTTAAAACTACATTTGGGAGGTTCATCTTCTCTGCCGCTAGATTTTTCACATCATCAGATGCTGCTGCTTTTTGAAACAGATCAGACATAGCTTTTAGCGTATCTTCAGGAATACCTTTAGGCGCTACAAAAACAAAGTAGCCATCAATGTTATGCTCGTAGCCCAACTCCTTCATTGTTGGTACATCTGGCGTAGTAGCCAAGCGTTCATCAAGTGGAATACCAATCACTGTAATAGAGTCATCTTTTACCAATCTCTGGTGTACGCCCACACTGAAGCCAATGTCCATGTGACCACCTAAAACACCTTTAACAACACCCTTCCCGCCTTTAACAGGAACCGAAGTAATTTTGATGCCATCTTTTTTTGCCACGTAATCAAAATATTGTTTAACCACGGGTGTTGGGGAGGCCACTGTCAATTCATTTCCTTTTTTGCCATAGGCAATCATCTCTTCCCATGTTTGGAAGGGAGCATCTTTCTTGACGTAAAAAGCGGTCTGGAAACGGCTTACAGTAGTGATGTATTCAAAGTCGTCTACTTTATAGCTAATCTTATCAGTAATGAGCGGCGCAGCAGCAATAGATAAATCAGCCACTAAACTTACAGTGTACCCGTCAGCTGGCAGTTTAATAAGCTTTGATGCAGCAACCATACCACCACCACCAGGCAAGTTTTCTACAATTACTGGTGTATTATGTTTTTCTTCAAGCGCTTTACCAACTAGGCGTCCAAGCGTGTCAGTCGCACCACCAGCACTAAAACCTATGACAATTTTAATGGGCTTATCTGGATACTCAGCATAAGCTTGTGGGGCAGCGAACATGGCTGTTGCCGCAATTGCAGCGACCGCCATTTTCTTAACAAACAGTCTTCTAAACATTGGGTTCTCCTCCAAGGGTTTTGCAAAAAAAACAGACTAAACTACGAATTATTCGTAGAGAAACTAATATGAGTGATAGCCATTGAAACTACATTTCGTGAGAAAAATTCTAATTTTTTCAATGCAGAACTAGAAATTACAAACAAGAAAACATATTTTCTAACACTCGTTAGAAAATATGTTGCATAAACTCATACTTATTGTCAACTTTAGGATATTGATTTGTAATAACTAAAGATATGAAGATATAAAATGTGGCAATTACACCTTGATGTTGATAGGCATTAACATCAGATAAAATTGATAGAAATATTTAATGGAACTAATAGTTTGAAGCTTGAAGTCATCCTGCCTGGTACAATTGTAAATGGTGTAATACCTGAATCATCTGTCGAATGTGTCAGCGTTGACTGGCAGGATGGTGAAGTAATTTTACTTACCTACAAAACACATAAAGATGGCATTGCCAAAATTAGGCTTACGAGGAATGATGAAGAACGGATGTATCTATCCAAGCGCTCGCCTGCACGAGCTAAATCTGTTGCAACTCGCGAAAGAATTCTTCTCAATGCAGCAGAACTATTTTGTGTTCAAGGATATGATGCAACTTCTTTAAGGGGCATTGCAAAACATGCTCATATGCAGGCAGCAAGCATTTATTACTATTTTCAAACAAAAGAAGAAATCCTTGAAGCGGTATTAATTCGCGGCATGGCAGAGCTTCACGATGCTGTAGACTCTGCATTACGACTTCTACCGAATGATGCCTTAGTACGCGAAAGAATAGAGTGTGCCATACACGCTCATATGACATGTCTTGCTGATGGTGGTGCTTATCCAGAGACATTTATGAGGGTTTATTTACATCTTCCACCAAATGTGAGGCATAGCAACAACCCTGCGCGGGAAAGCTACTTTGAATTATGGCTGAATTTGCTCAAGGCCGGTGTTGCTAATGGAGAATTAGCTGCTGATCTTGATTTGGAACTGGCACACAGGTTCATTTTGGTTGTTATGACGCGGAGTGTGGAATGGCAGGAAGTGAAAGAATATAACTTGAGAGAGTTATCTGAATTCTTTGGACGAATGTTCTTTCAGGGAATGGATAACAATGTAAGAAAATAGTTTTTCAAACACTTTTTAACTTCATATATGAAGTTAATCAGTCACTGGCATTATCTGCACCAATTACCAAATTCAGCAGCTTTCGATTTTAACCAAATTATATCAAACGAACCGATTATCCGGTATCCCTTGGAAAACAAACTTTTGGCTTGTTCCATGTTTGAACCATTTCCAGCAAGAGGTAGGTCAGATTTCAATGCCGTGGCCTCTATTTTTTTCTGAGCCGCTAAGAAATCTGGATGATCATACTTGCCTGCCACGCCTAAGGCTGCAGAAAGATCAAATGCAGCAAGTATAATAATATCTACTCCTTCAATTGCACAAATCGCCTCAATGTTTTCAACCGCCTCCACAGTCTCAATCAATAATGCACAAATTAGTCGAGGTTCAATCACATCCTGATATTCCTGAACCGATGTTTGCCAGCGAGATTGTGCAATAAAAGGACCAAAGCCTCTTGTTCCTCTAGGCGGATATCGCAAACTAGCAACGGCACTTGTAGCATCTTTTGCATCACGTATCATGGGAAAAACTATTCCCTCGGCGCCCATATCAAGTGCTCTTTTAACATCAATTTTATCATTCTTGGCTACTCGCACTAAAGGTGCGCATTCAGTTCCTGCCGTAGCTGCTATCATCGCATGAGCAGAAGCATAATCTATTGCTCCATGCTCGAAATCCACGATGATAGAATCAATCCCCGAAGTTGCAATGGCTTGCGTCACGATTGCTGATGGAATGGTGCAAAACACAGTACTCACGCGAAGATTTGTGTCTGCAAGTTTTTCTTTTAACGTTCGCATATAATCTAATCTCAATTAGTAGGAAAACAGACGCTTTACAAATTCTAACACTTGTTAGAATTTGTAATTATATGCAATATTTGC
>CAZXZQ010000051.1:0-12653 GCA_964645215.1 uncultured Rhizobiaceae bacterium
TATTTCAATTCTTTGGCTGGACTTCGTCATGGCTTTGTTCATGAAAAAGCCATTCAAGAAGAGATCATTCTGTTTCTTATCTCATTGCCGGTCGCGCCATTCATTGCGAAAGACGCTTGGCATCTTATCCTGCTTTGGTCTGTAATCTTGCTCATTCTAATTGCGGAACTTCTCAACACGGGTATTGAGAGCGTAGCAGATCGTGTAACAAAAGATTTCTCCGAAGAAATCAAATTCGCCAAAGATTGCGGCTCGGCGGCAGTGCTTATCGCAAGCATCATTGCCGCCGCCGTATGGGGACTTTCACTTTGGGAATGGTGGTTGGGTTAGTGTGCGAAAATTAACTGCGTCTCGTGACTTTTAGCTGAGAAATTCTTGCTCGAAGGGGAAGCGAGCGACTAGCTCACAGCCATCTTCCGTAATCCGAACCATTTCCTCTAATTTAACGCCTTCTTTCGCACCCTTTTCGCCGATATAGCTCTCAATAGACACCGTCATACCCGACAAGAATTCACCATCATAGCCGGTTTGTTCGAACCACTTCAGCGGGGCCACTTGCGGGTATTCGTTACACATCCCGATGCCGTGTACGATTACGCCAACTTCAAACTCTTCGTAATTATCCGGTATTTTCCACGACTTTTCAGCGAGTTCACGGAACCCAAGGCCCGCTTTGAGAAGCGCCATATTGTGGTGAACTTGTTCATGCGCAAGCTGATAAACTTCCTTTTGTTCTTGAGTTGGAGCAGCATCTTTACATAACCATGTCCGCGAAATATCCGTGCTGTATCCGTAAGGGCCGATCATATCAGTATCGAAAGCGACAAGTTCGCCGACCTGAACTGGTTTCTCACTTGCTTCGCTATACCACGGGTTGGTGCGATCTCCTGATACCAACAATCTAGTCTCTACATAGTCCCCACCCAAAGAGGCATTGATGGCACCAAATGTCGCCCAAAGTTCGTTTTCGGTGATACCTGGGCACGTGATTTCTTTTAAGCGTGCTAGGCCTGTTTCACATACGAATGCGGATCGGGCTTGTGCCTTTTGTTCTTCAGTTGTTTTGATGCACCGTGCGTGCTCAATGACATCTTGCCCGAAAGAAACAGAAATCTGTCTTTTCTCCAATTCGGTGCGCGCATCTCCGTCTAGGCGATCAATTGCAATGCGCTGATTTGGGAAGCGTTCTGATATAACGTCGGCTACTTCATCTGCCCATTTCTCCAGAAGCTGTTGCCGGTTACTACCAGCACTGTGATAGAACCAGAGTGTTGCTGGCCGGGTTTCTTCGATCGTTTCTATACCGTCGGACAGATGTTCGCAGTTAACATAGTCAAAGATGATCGCCTTGCCTTCACTTGGGACCAAGGTGTAGCGGGCAGAATTATGCATTGTCCAAATCTGCATGTTCCGACAGTCAGTTGCGTAGCGAACGTTGACCGGATCATAGAGTAGCATTCCACCAAGATCGCGCTTTTGAAGTTCTGCCTGTAGTCTATCCAAACGCTGCTGACGCAACAGGCTTTGGTTTACTTGAGGCATGGTAGACAAGTGTTGCTTTGCAGTTTCAAGTTGCAGCATGTCCATGCTTACTGGTTCTTCACTGTTCATTTTGACGCCTCTATTCACATCTCGCAGTCGTTTTAAGCTACGGTCCAGTAGGCGATTGCAATAGAGACAATGGCGACTTAGGAAACAAAAAACACGACATTCTGATGATGCGCTGGAATTCCTATAACGAACACGTCTCTCAAACCTGTTTCGCGCGCTCTCTCAGCACAAATTTCTGAATCTTTCCGGTCGATGTTTTTGGTAAGTCTTCAAAAACAAAATGCTTTGGTACCTTGAATGATGCGAGATGTGATTTGCAATATTCAATTAAAGCTTCTGTAGTCGGTTCTTCTGCGCCATCATTAAGTTCGATAAATGCGCAGGGCGCCTCCCCCCATTTATCGTCTTCCTTAGCGACAACTGCCGCAGCGGCAATTGCAGGGTGTTTATATAGCGCATCTTCGACTTCAATGGATGATATGTTTTCACCGCCGGAAATGATGATGTCTTTCGAGCGGTCTTTCAACTGAATGTAACCATCTTCATGCATGACGCCTAGGTCGCCGGTGTGGAACCATCCGCCGCGAAAAGCTTCATTGGTGGCGTCCGGGTTTTTGAGATAACCCTTCATGACTACATTGCCTTGCATCATAACTTCGCCAATGGTTTCGCCATCGCGCGGAACGGGAGTCATTGTTTCTGGTTCCATGACGTTAAGCGCTTCAAGAGCAGAATAGCGAACGCCTTGACGCGCCTTCATGCCCGCTTGCGCGGCATCATCAAGTTCATCCCATTCCAAATGCCAGTCATTCACGACAGCAGGACCATAGCATTCGGTGAGACCATAAAGGTGCGTAACGTTAAAGCCTGCGCCTTTCATGGCGGCAAGCACTGCTTCTGGCGGCGGTGCAGCGGCTGTAAAGAATTCAACAACATGGTCAAGCTCGCGTTTGTCTTCTGCGCTTGCAGAAAGGAGCGTCGACATGACAATTGGCGCGCCGCACATATGGGTGACCTTATGGTCGGCAATGCTATCCCACATCGCTTTTTGGCGCACAGCACGCAGGCATATATGGGTGCCGATGATTGCGGATAATGTCCATGGAAAGCACCACCCATTGCAGTGGAACATGGGTAGGGTCCAGAGGTAGGTGGAATGTTTTGGCATTGAGGCAGTGAGGGCGTTTCCTTGTGCGAGTAGGGATGCGCCGCGATGGTGATAGACAACGCCTTTCGGGTTGCCAGTCGTGCCAGAGGTGTAGTTGAGTGAAATGGCATCCCATTCATCTTCTGGCATGAGCCATTCGAAATTTTCATCACCGCCTGCGATGAATTCTTCGTATTCGATTTTCCCTAAGCGCTCGCCATCGCCATCATATTCCGGGTCATCATAGTCGATAACAAGAGGGGATACAGTGGCGATTTCGAGTGCTTCTTTGACTGTCGCTGAAAATTCTTTGTCACAGATGAGAACTTTGCATTCAGCGTGGTCGAGCTGGAAGGCGATGATTTTTGCGTCCAATCGTGTGTTCATAGAGTGAAGCACAGCGCCTGTCATCGGGACACCGTAATGGGCTTCCAACATGGCAGGCGTGTTGGCGAGGATGACGGATACTGTGTCACCTTTGCCGACGTCGTGTTTAGAAAGTGCTGAGGCTAGTTTTCTTGAACGGGCATAAAATTCGGCGTAGTTGCGGGTTAAGTCACCGTGGATAATCGCCGTATGGTTCGGGAATGTACTCGCCGCGCGCTCCAAAAAGGTGAGGGGCGTTAGCGGCTGATAGTTTGCCGGATTTTTATCTAGGTTTTGATTGTAGATGTTCATTCCATTCCTTTCCGAAAACGCATCCGCGTTTCCGTTCGTTCACGGGTTGGCAATTCGGCTAGTCGCCGAATTTTGCCCTGCCACGAAGGGTTATTCATCGCGCCATTCAGGTTTCCGTTTTTCGATGAATGCATTGATGCCTTCTTCCGCATCGTGGATGAGCATGTTTTCCACCATGACATCCGAGCAATAGTCGTAAGCCTCACCGAGCTTCATTTGTTTTTGATTGTAGAAAGCCTGCTTGCCGATCTTCAAAGTCTTGGATGATTTCGAGCAGATGCGGTCTGTATACCATTTCAATACATCATCTATTTCATCTGCCGCAGCGGTCTTATTAATGAGACCAACCTCCATGGCTCGGTTTGCGGAAATTGGTTCGCCTGTCAGGAGCATTTCCATCGCGTTTTTGTTTGGCACATTTCGGGAGAGGGCAACCATGGGCGTGGAACAGAAAAGCCCGATGTTTACACCGGGCGTTGCAAAGCTTGCCTCGTTCGTTGCCACGGCCAAATCACAACTAGCCACGAGTTGGCAACCTGCTGCGGTCGCAATACCACGCACATCTGCAATGACGGGAAGCGGGTGATTGACTATTTGCTGCATGACGCTCGAGCAGAGCCGCATTGTATCGGCAAAAAACTGCCGACCATTGTCTTCGTTTGAGCGCGCGGCAGTGAGCTCTTTCAAGTCGTGGCCGGGGCAAAAAACTGCACCTGTCGCGCCGACGGTAATAACGCGTGCTTCCGCGCTATCTTGCGCAATATTCAACGCTTCCTGAATTGCATTTAACATTGCGAGGGAGAGCGCATTGCGGCGTTCATGATGGTCAAGCGTGATGGAATAAACGCTGTCTTTGAGTTCAGTCTTAACCAAATTGCTCATGATTTTACACCTCCGCTTGCGTGTTTATATAGTTACGCCATATATTTATGGCATGCGTTTTGTTTATTTCACATTATTCAGTTTGATTATAGGCTTTTTGAGCTTTTTTACCTACCAAATTGGGTATGAGCGATTTGAGCAATCGAGCCTTTCGGCTTCAAAAGAAAGGCTATCGCTTTATCAGGCTAGTTTACGATCCACATTGGAACGTGCGTCGCACTTGCCACAGGTTGTAACAGTGCATCCGCATGTTGGCGCGGCGCTCTCTCTGGGCCGGGTAGGGTTGTCGTTCAACACATATCTCAAAACCATCAATGAAGCGGCACAAAGTGATGTGCTATTTGTGATGGATCCGAATGGCAAAACTATCGCGTCTAGTAATTTTGATTTATCTGAAAGTTTCGTAGGCAAGAATTACGGGTTTCGGCCATATTTCAAGGATGCAATGCGTGGCGAGCAAGGCAGGTTTTTTGCAATCGGTGCCACAACTGGCCGGCCTGGATATTTTATTTCTGAGCCCATATTGGAAGGTAATACCCCAATAGGCGTTGCAGTTGTCAAAATTGAGTTTGATGAGTTGTTGGCTGATTGGGTGAATGCTGGTGAAGATGTGTTTATCACTGATGCGGATGGTGTGATTGTTCTCACCAGCAATAACGCACGAATTTACAAAACGATCGGTGGCCTTTCTCAGGTGCGTATTGCAGAACTTTCGCAAAGCAGAAAATTTGCCGGACGTTCTATTGAGAAACTTGGGTTTACGTCCGAAACTGAAAAATTTGATGGCCGTATATCGCTGAATGGCGATCCGTTTTATGTATCAAGCGTGAACTTGCCAACGCTGAATTGGAAGCTTCATTATCTCACACCATTGGGCGGCGTATCTAGTTCAGCAATCGTGCTTGCAACGATTGTGTTTTTGCTTTTCGGTCTCTCGCTGTTGGCAGTGCTTTATATTCGCTCACGCATTAAACAAGAGCGGTTGGAACTTGTGGCCGTCGAAGCTGAACGGGTGAAGGAAGCCAATATTCGTCTTGAGCGAGAAGTGAAAACGCGCCGCGACACAGAAAAGAAATTACGCGATACACAAGCCGAACTCATTCAGTCGAGCCGATTAGCTGCACTTGGCAAAATGTCAGCGGCGATTGTGCATGAGGTTAATCAACCGGTTTCCGCGATCCGAACATTTACGTCTAGCGGGTCATTGCTGTTGAAGAAGAAACGGCTTGATGACGCGAATGATGTATTCACACAAATCAAGAAAATGACTGAGCGACTTGGAACGATTACCTCAGACTTGTTGGTTTTTTCCCGAAAGCCCGTGTCCGTTCCAAAACGGGTAAATTTACATGACGTGATCGATACAATCGCACTTCAATATAAGGCAGAGCTTAAAGCATCGAAAATCAAATTAGACATGAGGCTGATTAAAGCAGATGTTTATGTCATGGGCAGTCATGTTCGATTTGAACAGCTTTTCAGCAATTTGATAAAAAATGCAATTCAAGCGTGTGAGAATGTTCATAAGCCACGTATTACAATTAATACGCAGACCACTGACAAAACAGTTTTCATTGGTTTTGTAGATAATGGCGATGGCGTTCCACAAGAAATCATGGACCAGCTTTTCGATCCGTTTTTTACGACCAAGGGCGTTGGTAAAGGGGTAGGGCTTGGCTTAGCGCTTTGTTATGCAATTGCTGATGAAGCGGGTGGCAGTATTAAGTGTGAAAATCATGTTGATGGTGGTGCGTATTTTGTTGTCGAACTGCCGAAGACAAATGCCGCATCCACTGTGGCTGGCTTGGAGCATGTTGATGCTTAGTACTGACCCCCCATTGCAACCGAATAAAGACTGTACCGTGTATTTGGTGGATGATGATCGCGGCATGGTGAGTGCCACCAGTCAGTGGCTTACCTTATCCGGCCTTAACGTGAGAGCCTTTGCTGACCCCACACAATTGCTAAAGGTTATTCGGCCGGCTGATTTTTGCGTACTTATATCCGACGTGCGCATGCCTGATCTTGATGGCATGAGCTTGATGTCACTGGTTCATCGTAAAGACAAAGATATTCCTGTTATCCTCATCACGGGGCATGGCGACATCCCACTAGCCGTTGAAGCAATGAAAGCAGGTGCGTATCAATTTCTGCCCAAGCCGTTTTCACCTGAGGAACTTTTGAAAATTGTTTGCGCAGCACAGGCTAAAAGACAAATGACTTTGACAAAGCAGGAAGAGAGTGAAGCGCAGCCCACAATTTCTGTGGAAATGGGATCGTCCACATCTGGTGCAAGCTCGGAGACGACGCTTGGGGATAAAGTGGATGGGTATGAAAAGGGTTTGATTGAGCAGGCTCTTAAGCGTCACAATGGAAACATCTCTAAGGTTCTGGAAGAGTTGGATATTCCACGACGAACTTTGAACGCAAAGATGCAGAAATATGGTGTCTCCCGCAAAACATTCAAAGCCACTTAAAGATTGTCTTGAGCAAATTGTTGCCGATTTTGATTTTGCAAGAAAACGAGTCTAGCTTACATCATCAACATTGGAGGAAAAAATGTTAAAGAAATTCACTAAAATTGCACTATTGTCGTCTGCCGCTCTGTCTGTAATGGGCCTAGAGGCTTATGCAGCTTCAACAACTTGGAATGTATCTCTTTGGGGTAAGCGTCGTGCTTTCACTGAGCATGTAGAAAAGCTTGCTGAGCTGGTTGAAGCAAAAACCAATGGCGATTTCAAAATCAATATTTCTTACGGCGGTCTTTCCAAGAACCGTGAGAATCTTGATGGTATCTCAATTGGTGCTTTCGAAATGGCTCAGTTCTGTGCTGGTTACCACCGCGACAAGAACCCAACAATTACTGTTCTTGAATTGCCATTCCTAGGTGTTTCTAGCCTTGAAGAAGAAATCAAGGTTGCAAGCGCTGTTTATGATCACCCAGCAGTGAAAAAAGATCTTGCACGTTGGAACGCTATTCCATTCATGACTTCACCTATGCCGCAGTACAATGTTGCTGGTGTTGGTGATGCACCAAAGACACTTGCTGACTTTAACGGCATGCGTATTCGCGCAACAGGTGGTCTTGGTAATGCATTCAAGACTGTTGGCTCAACACCAACATCTGTAACTGCTACTGAAGCTTACACTGCACTTGAATCAGGTGTTGTTGACTCAGTTGCATTCGCTCAGCATGCGCACATGGCTTTCCGCACAATCGACATTGCGAAATGGTGGACTGCTAACCTTAACCCAGGCACTGTGAACTGTCCTGTAGTTGTGAACACAGATGCATATGCTGCACTTTCAGATGCACATAGAGCTGCGCTTGATGGTTCAAAGGATGAAGCAATCGCGCATTACCTTTCAAACTACAACAAACTCATTGAAAAATGGGAAGGTGTTTTGGCTGAGAAGGGCGTTCAAAAAGTTGAATTCTCTCAAGGCGAAATTGATGCATTCAAAGCTGCTGCTGCGGTGCCAGTTCGTGAAAAATGGCTTGCTGACATGAAAGCTGCTGGCGTGCCAGGTGATGAGCTTTACAAGCTTGTTACTGACACACTCGGCAAATAATAAGTCGAATGAACCCTCTCCATTATTTTTTGGAGAGGGTTTTTTATTACCTAAATTTACACTAACATCCAAAAACCTCGGGTTTTTATTAGGAACTTATCATGGCCGGTAGTTCAGCCGTCTTAGAAGACAATTCCACTTATAGCAGATTAGAGCGCACGCTGTTGAAGCTTGAGCGCGTCATGTGTTTGCTCAGTGGGCTTGCCATTTTCTCTCTTATGGTTTTGGCCGTTATTTCCGTCGGCGGGCGAAATACGATTAATCAACCCCTGCCTGGCTACGTAGATTTCATCGAGCAAATCCTTCCAATGATTGCCTTTCTCGGCATTTCATTTACGCAACGCGAGGGCGGACATATTCGTATGGATATTCTGGTGGGGCAACTAAAAGGCCGTGCATTGTGGCTTGCGGAGATCATAACGGTCTTCTTCATGCTTGTTTTGATGGTGCTGCTTGTTTGGGGTTCTTGGGAACATTTCTTGCGGGCATTTGATTTTGGTGCGCCTTATTGGAGTACGGATAGTTCAGTTGATTTGAACATCCCGATTTGGCCTGCAAAACTTTTAGTTCCAGTCTCTTTCGGAATTTTGACGTTGCGCCTGTTTCTGCAGCTTTACGGATATATTGTTGCGTTCATCAAGAATGAATCTCGCCCGGTTGGTTTGCCGCTTCCCAAAGATGCAGCGACGCAAGCAGCAGAAGAAGCCATGACCGTTTCTGGCGGCGCGGTTGATAAGGAGTAGAACAAATGGAACCGATTGAAATTGGCATTATCGTTTCATGCGGACTTCTCGTCATGGTCGTGCTTGGTATGCGCGTTGCCTTCGCAGCAGGTCTTTCAGGGCTGATTGGCCTTATCTGGATTTTTTGGGCAAAGAAGGGTTATGACCCGGAGGCCTTCTGGTGGGCCTTTGGTGTCGCAACCAAAACTGCAGGGCAGGTGCCGCATTCTAAAATTACTACTAATGCGTTGTCGCTAATTCCGACCTTTATTTTAATTGGTTTTCTCGCCTATCATGCAGGGCTTACAAGGGCGTTGTTTGAAGCGGCAAAACGTTGGGTTGCTTGGCTACCGGGCGGCTTGGCGGTTTCAACTGTTTTTGCAACAGCTGGCTTTGCGGCAGTCTCTGGCGCGTCCGTTGCAACTTCAGCCGTATTCGCACGGATCGCTATTCCTGAAATGCTGAAGATTGGCTATGACAAGCGGTTTGCCGCAGGCGTGGTGGCTGCGGGTGGTACGCTTGCGTCACTCATTCCGCCATCTGCAATTCTTGTTATTTACGCGATCATTGTGGAGCAGGATGTTGGACGTTTGCTCTTGGCTGGATTTTTGCCCGGCGCTTTTTCTGCCGTGATCTATGGTGGCCTTATTGTTTGTATGGCACTGGTCATCAAGGATTTTGGTCCGCCAGTAAAAGGCTTTACGTGGAAAGAACGGTTTGCTGTGCTTCCGGCTACATTGCCGATTGTATTTGTGGTGCTGATCATCATCTCCTTCATCTACAACCCGTTCGGGGGCGATAGTTGGGGAACGCCAACCGAGGGTGGTGCGCTGGGTGCTTTCGTTGTGTTTGTCATCGCCATGATCAAAGGCATGCGCTGGATGCAACTCAAAGAAGCATTGATTGAAAGTGCTAAGCTCTCCGTCATGATTTTTACCATCATCTGGGGCGTGTTGATTTATGTGCGCTTCCTTGGCTTTGCCGATTTGCCAAACGCATTTGCGGACTGGATCACCTCACTTGAATATAGTCCATTGCTTATCCTTGTTTGCATCTTACTCGCCTATGCTGTGCTTGGCATGTTCATGGATGCAATTGGCATGTTGTTACTCACACTGCCTGTTGTTTATCCCGCCGTTATGGCACTTAATGGCGGTGAATCCGTCTCCGTAGCGGATAGTACGTTTGGCCTGTCAGGGGCTGAATGCGCAATTTGGTTTGGTATTCTGGTTGTGAAAATGGCAGAGCTTTGTCTCATCACTCCGCCCATTGGTCTCAACTGTTTTGTGGTAGCTGGCGTGCGAGATGATATTAGCGTGCAGGATGTGTTCCGCGGTGCTTCACCATTCTTCGTAGCAGATGCGCTTACCATTGCAGGTCTTGTGGCCTTCCCAGGTATTGTGCTTTACTTGCCGCGTCTATTATTGGGGTAAAGCAAATGTTGACTTCTGCATGTCTGGGTACAAATAACATTCAGAAAGCTGGTGTCTTTTATGATGTTGTTCTAGGCACAATTGACATGGAGCGTCTCTTTAGCCTTGAACATGAAATGGGATATGGGCCGAAGGGCGGTGAACCCAATTTTTACGTGGTTAATCCTTACAATGAAGAACCTGCAACATTTGGCAATGGTACACAGATCATTTTTAGAGCGCCAAGTGAAGATGCTGTAAAAGCGTTTCATGCTGCAATTTTAGCAAATGGTGGTAGTGATGAAGGCGCGCCCGGACCGCGTGATTATAACGAAGGTTACTATGGTGCGTATGGCCGCGATCTTGACCAAAATAAGTTACATGTATTTTTCATTAAATAATTAAAAGATTATTATACTTATTCGCGTACCGTTGATGTTCAAAGTAATGAATTGTTAGTTTTGAGGTATGCTTGTGAATTTATCGCCGTCGAATTTTCCAACAATATCAGCTAAAATATTAGCTGAGAAAAGAAGTAAAGATCGTGTTGAATCAGCTTTTTCAGCTGCTGTATTGGTAGATGAAAAATTCTTATGTCATTGTATTGTAAAAGATGTTTCATCTAGTGGTCTTAAATTACAGATTGAAAAAGGTGCTAAAATACCGAAGCAATTTACGTTGAAGCTTGCTTCATTAAAAAACCTTATCATTGTTGAAAAACAATGGAGTAATGGTAATCATATTGGTGTACGTGCTATTGAAGGCTCGACCCAAGGCAATGACTACATTTAGCCTATCCAAGAACTGAAAAGCTCGACTCCTGATTTATCTCGCGGTTGCGTGAATAGAATCCGACGCTCGTTTCCTGCTGAATATACGGTAGTGTGAAGTTCAGCGGATTTGCATCGTGATCATTGCCATTTTCACAATATTCGACCAGTTCTGCCATCATTTTACCTGCAATTGGTGCATTCTTGTATTGATTGCCGGAACTGCCACAGGCCATGTAGAAACCGTCTAACGATGATTTATCGTAAATCGGTATCCAGTCTGTTGAGGCATCGTACAAGTCCACCACGCCTTTCGTTTTGCTTGGAATGCCCAATGTAGGCACGCGTTGCGCGTAGCGCATTGCCTGCGTTGTCCACTGGTCTGTAAAGTTTCGGTCATATTCTACATCATCCTCAACCCAGTAATGCGGATCGCATTCCGGGTCTTCACTGCCGACGAGAATATTATTGCCGTGTTCCGGGCGGATATAGCAGGCGATATCGCTGTCAGAGACAATCATGCCATTGTCCTCAAAATTGAAACCCTTCGGCGATGGCACGTGCACGACTTCTTGGCGGAGCGGGCGCGTTTCGATGGTCATGTCATCCAAGACACCGGCCATTTTGTTGATGATGCAAGAGCCGGGGCCAGCGACATTCACTACGATAGGGGCGTGGATTTCTTCTCCATCGGAAAGCTTGATGCCTTTTACCTTATTGCCTTCCTGTAAAATTTCGGCGACTTCAACACCCATGCGGAATTCTGCACCATGTTGTTTGGCAGCGCTTGCAAGGTTTTGTGAGGAAAGAGCAGGGTCGGTTACATAGCCGCCGTTGGGCCAATACACGCCGCCATTCATGGTTCTGCCGTTCGTCTCACCGAAGCCGTCTGCTTTCATGTTGCGTGGTGGTGAGAAGCTGTCGAGGGAATAAATAGGAAGTGCTTCGATGATTTGCTCATTGCTCCAGATTTCATGCGGGCAATTTAGTTTGGCACTGTTTTCGATGTGTTTTTCGAGATAGTCATTGGCTTCTGTTTTCATGACGAGACATCCGGTCTCTCGGAACTTTGCCAAATCTGCATCAGAGCTAAGGCCAAGATAGTCCTGCCAGTCGCGCCAATAGTGATAGCCTTCCCAGGCAAATGCGGTGCCATCGAAAGTGGAATAGTGCATGCGGATAATAGCGCAAGAACCTGCCGTTGAGCCGTGGCCAATTTGAGTGTTGCGGTCGACAGACAATGTCTTCATACCCTTCTTTGCCATTTCAAAGGCGATTGCGGTGCCGATTACGCCAGTGCCAATTATGATTGCATCAGGGGAGTTGCTCATGATTTTCTTCTCCGTTCTATCTCTTGTGTGTATTTGACAAATTCGTCGTGTTCTTTGTCATTTGGGCGTACGCCCGTGAAGCCTAAAATATAACTTGGTGTCAGCGCTAAACGTGTCTCTATCGGCTCATTAAGTTCAGCCGCATTATAACCGGTTTGCATGTAATAGAGAATGCGCGCGCGGGTGAGGGCGTCTGTCTCATCATAACCGAAATGACGGAAAACTTCTTCGATTGCTGAGATGCGAGTTTGGTCTGATTGGTCTAGGATGCGGCGCACTTTGCCGGAACGTTTTGCCCAATCGCGCACAGCAAAATCAAGTGCGCTGTTAAACAAGTTCGGATCGATAAAACACTTGAAAAAATTATAGCAGGCCTGTGTGATTGTTTTGGCGGGCAGCTTAGTTTGGCGTACAATTGCTGCGGTGTTGGTTGCTTCCCAAAGCTCAAGAAGTGAATCAAGTAAGTCCTGTCGACCCTTGAAATACCAGTAGAAACTCGAACGAGATACATCTAGGCGTTCGGCGATTGTAAGTACTTTTACTTTCTCTACCCCATCACTGATCAGCACATCCATCGCGACATTAAG
>CAZXZQ010000052.1:0-12434 GCA_964645215.1 uncultured Rhizobiaceae bacterium
TGCGGCATCGAGGGCCACGCCGCAGGATTTATCCTGATAGAGCGGGTACCGAAAATCTCTGCGTGGGCTGTTGGAAAGAACGTCTAAAAATTGTAACTTGAGCGGCGTTTCTTCGAACAGCCTGCAAGTTTGTTTGGGAAAAGAATTCCCTTCGTGGCAAGTCAAGGCTTTGGCGATTAGCCAAAATGCAAGCCCGAGAGCCGTTGCTCGACAGGCAAGCAACGCGACGCCGACAGAGGGACGCGAGCCGAATGGCGAAGCGGAAAACAAAAAAAGTAACACTGACGAGAAATCGGATGAGTGAATAAGTTAACACGTCATTCTAGGGCTTATCCCTAGGATCTAAATCGGCCTGCCCAATAATTGAGCTATGATTTATCGTGCATGGTCATCATACTAGGCGCAAGGCCTAGTATGACGGCTTGTGTTTTAAGTCTTCTTGCTATCATCCACCACGTTCATGCTAGCAACGGCACCTTCACCAAGCGGGATAGAGGCAAATGGGCCGCCGTGGCAGAAATGGCCGATATCCTGCGGATCGTTTTGCGGCTCGTTCGCAAGCACGTCTTCTGCGTACACTTCTGCATTGTCTTTCGGACGATACCCAAGGAAAGAGGCATTCGCATTATCAACTGGTGCGCGGTCATTGTTTGACACACCATACACGACGGAAAAGCCCGTTACTGGCGTATCAATGCTACGCGTTACGAGTTGAACCAAATCGTCATATGAGAGCCATGAGCCGAGCGCGCGCGCATTGTTCACGCCGTCATAGGAGAGGCAGGATAGAATGCGCAGGTGAACGCTTTCAAGTCCGCGCTTCTCCCAATACATGCGACCCAAATCTTCGGTGAAACATTTTGCAAGACCGTAAAACGTGTCCGGGCGGTGAGGGACGTCCGTGCCGATAAATTCGTTCTTTGGATACATGCCTACGGCGTGGATGGATGATGCGTAAACCACGCGCCGGGCGCCATGCTTATGCGCTGCTTCCCAGATATTGTAAGAGCCGACGAAGTTTGGCCCAAGCAGTTTTTCAAAAGGGCCTTCATCGACGAATGCGCCGAAGTGGATGACCATGTCTGCGCCTTGAATGATTTTGTCCATTGCATCATAAGAAGCAAGGTCGGCTTGCACATAGGTTTCGCCATCATACAGATTGCCGATGTCGTCCTTGATGTCTGTAGAGACAAGACTGGTTGCCATTTTGGATAGTGGTTCGCGCAAGTATGAGCCGAGGCGGCCTGCTGCGCCTGTAAGAACTAATTTCATTGTGAGATATCTCCTTTAACTTTGGCGAGCAATGCGTCTGATGCCCTTGCCAGTAATGATGTGTCCATGCCGCAAGCGACGAATGTGTAACCGTCTTTTAAGAGGTTTGCAGCGAAATCCGGATCAAGCACAAGCGTGCCGACTGGCATGCCTTTGTTCATGAGCTTTTTCGCGATGGGGGTGATGAGATCCCATACTTCTTTGTCGAGTGCTTTGCCCAATTTGCCAATGTCTGCGGAGATATCACCGGGGCCAAAAAAGATACCATCGACACCCTCAACGGCAGCAATCTCTTCCGCTTGTTCCAATGCTTCGCGCGTTTCGAGTTGCAAGAGCACAGTTGTTTCTTCATCAACGCGGTCGTTGTAATCCTTGACGCGGCCAAATTTCGTGGCGCGTGTGGCGCTTGCCACGCCGCGAATGCCATTGGGTGGGTAGCGGGTGGAGGCAACGGCTTGTTTTGCTTCTTCCACATTTTGGATCATTGGGAAGAGAAGGCCCGGCACGCCCAAATCCATCAACCGTTTCACGACAACGGGGTTGTTCCATTCTGGCCGTACGATGGCGGTCGTATTGCTTGCCGCAAATGCCTGTAATTGACCGAGCAGGGTGAAATAGTCATTTGGCGAATGCTCCATGTCGAGCAACGCCCAGTCGAAGCCTGTCGGTGCTACAACTTCTGCGCCATAGGGCGATGACATGGAAACCCAGAGGCCAATTTGTTTTTCGCGTTGCTTTAAAGCATGGGTGAATGCGTTGCGTTCCATTTCCATCAGATATCCTCCCCAAGTCTGATAAGCTTCTCAACTTCTGTAATTTCATCCGCTGACAGGCCGTAATCTTCTTTTGCTGTTTCAGCGGAAATATAGCCGCGTGCAAAATCGCGCTTTACAAGTTCTTTATCCCGTTCAGATGTGCTGCCATAGCCTGCACCACCTGGAAAGGCGAGCATAACCTTGCGCCCATGCGGTACGAATTGCTTGCCTTTGCCACGCATCGGTGAGCCATCATCTTGTGCAATGGTGGTGGCTGCGCCATCAGCTCCGCCTTGGCGGCCACGGGCAGGGTGGTTCACCCGGTCAAACATCGCTTGAAAGTCAAACTCATGCCCCTCACGTGCGCCAACTTCCATATATTGGCCTAGCCCGCCGCGTTGTTTGCCTGCGCCGCCGCTATCAGGGCGTAACTCCTTACGCCAGATTATGACCGGGCCTGCATGTTCTGTTGCTTCGATCGGCATGGTCATAACACCAGACGGGAAGGCGGTTGCGTTGAGACCATCTTCTGTAGGGCGCGCGCCAGAGCCGCCGGAATTGAATGTAAGTACTTCCGCACGCACTGCGTGGTCGGGTGCTTTCTCGTCTGTTCTTGGGCGCAGCGACACTTGGAAATTACAGAGACAACCGGCACCTTCTGCTGGCACGGTTCTGGGCAAAATCTTGTCCAGCGCGTCATACACGGTGTCAGGCACCATATGTCCGATTATATGCCGTAGCGCGACCGGAGCAGGGTGGGCAGCATTGACGATGGAGTCTTTCGGTGCCGTGATTTCAAACGGCTCAAGTGACGCTGCATTGTTCGGAATTTCCGGCGCTATTGCGCATTTAAGTGCGTAACATGCATACGCCTTGGTATAGACAAGCGGCACGTTAATGCCCTTTTTGTCTAGGCCGGACGTACCTTCCCAATCCGAGATGATGCGGTTATTCTCGATGGTCAGTTTCACTTTCAAGTCGATGGGCTTGTCAAAGCCATCGATCCGCATTTCGCCAGAGGCAGATGTGTTGGGCAATGCTGCAATGCGTTCGAGCGTGGCACGTTTTGAATTTTCTAAAATGAACGTAGCGGCATCATCCAACACGTCCAGTTCGAATTCCTCCATCATGTTGATGAGGCGACGATGGCCGATTTCATTACAGGTGGCGAGTGCATACATGTCACCGATAAGCTGGTCGGGTTCACGCACATTACCGCGCACAATTCGCACAAGCGTTTGGTCAACTTCGCCGCGCTCGGCAAATTTCATGATGGGAATATAAAGTCCTTCCTCATAAACGCTTGCCGCATCCGCACCAAAGCCGCGTCCACCAATGTCTACGATATGTGCGGTACAGGCGAAGAAGCCTACGAGCACGCCCTTATGGAAAGAAGGTGTGACGACAGTAATGTCATGTAAGTGGCCAGTGCCTTCCCACGGATCGTTGGTGATGTAGATGTCGCCCTCGAAAATGTTCTCTCGGCCAATGCGACGAATAAAATGTGCAACTGCATCCGCCATGGCGTTGACGTGGCCGGGTGTGCCGGTGACGGCTTGTGCAAGCATTTGGCCCTTCACATCATAGACGCCAGCAGAAAGGTCACCTGCCTCGCGCACTGATGTGGAGAATGCGGTACGCACCAACGCTTGTGCCTGCTCTTCCACCACGGAGATGAGGCGGTTCCACATAACTTGAAAGGAAACGGTTGAGTGTTGCTTAGCCATTACGCGTCTCCCTTTGCAGTCAAATCAATACATCCGTCCGGCTGGCGCATGGCGTTGCGGCTTGAAGGAACAATAATCGTGGTTTCATCTTCTGTGATAGCGGCAGGGCCTTGAACCGTTTGCCCGCTTTGCATTGTGTCACGCAGGATGATCGATGCATCGACTTCGTTACCCAATGCAGGGTCAAAAAGAGTACGTGATGTTTCGACGGTTGCCGTGTCGCATGGGGTTTGTTCAGTGATTTTTGAAACAGTCTCTGGCAGCGTGGTGGCATTCACTGCCCAGACTGTAATTTCGACGTCGAGTCCTGCGACCGGACGTCCGAAGAGCTTGGTGTAATCCTCTTCGAACAATTTTTGGTAGGTGTCCGCATCCGGGTTCATGGCTTGCGCTTCGGTCAGGATGATTGGGATTTCCCAACCTTGACCGGTATAGCGCATATAGGTTTTGAATTCGGGCAGGATTTCCGCATCCGCATCGCAATTGCGCACGAAACTCGTTGCTTCTTCTTGCAATTCAGTGAGCAATTGCGTGACGATCTCTGGTTTGAAGTCAGATAGCTTCATATAGACGGAACGGTTAGCTTCGAAGCTGAAGGGGGCCCGCAGAAAACCGATGGCTGAGCCAACGCCTGCGCCGGGCGGTACAAGTAGGCGATCTACACCAAGCTTTTCGCATAACCTGCCAGCGTGAAGTGGAGCCGCGCCGCCAAAGGCAATCATCGTGTATTCAGAAAGGTCTTCACCATTTTCAACGGCATGGACACGAGCGGCATTGGCCATGTTCTCGTCTACCACTTCTGCCAATCCAAAGGCTGCTTCCTGTGCATCCATATCCAGTGTTTTGCCAAGAACGTTTTCGAGTGCTGATTTGGAACTTTCCGTTTCGAGTTTAATTGTACCACCTGCGAAATTGTCAGCGTCCAATCTACCAAGTACGAGATCGGCATCCGTAACAGCGGGTTGATCGCCACCGCGGCCGTAACAAGCAGGACCTGGTTCTGAGCCTGCGGATTCCGGACCAACGCGGATTTGCCGCATGGCGTCCACATGCGCAAGTGAACCGCCACCTGCGCCAATTTCCACCATATCAATCACAGGGATGGATATCGGCATGCCGGAACCTTTTTTGAAACGGTATTCACGCGCTACTTCGAAGACACGGCTCGTTTTGGGTGTCTGGTTTTTGATGAGACAGATTTTGGCGGTCGTGCCACCCATGTCGAAGGAGAGCACTTTCTCAAGGCCATAACGTGCTGCGATATTGGCCGCAAAAACCGCACCACCGGCGGGGCCGGACTCGACAAGGCGAACGGGGAAGTCTGCTGCATTCTCAAGCGAGATAATTCCACCACCCGAATGCATTAGGAAGATATTGCAATCGACGCCTTCATCCGCCATGCGCCCCTTAAGACGGTCGAGGTAGGATTTCATCAGCGGCTTGATATAAGCGTTCGCGACAACCGTGTTGAAGCGCTCATATTCCCGCATTTGAGGCGAAACTTCGCTGGAGAGCGAGACCATGACGTTTGGCAATTTTTCTGCCAGTACTTCACGCACCAATTTTTCATGCGCATCGTTCAGATACGAATGGATCATGCCTACTGCGATGCTTTCATATTCAGCTTCAACGATTTGGTCAGCGAGTGCTTCCACATCTGCGCGATTGAGTGGAATAACCACGTCACCTTGAGCATCCACGCGTTCTTCCAGTGTATAACGTCGCTGGCGCGGGAGCAGGGGCTTTGGCAGTACAAGGTTCAAATCATATTGTTCGAAGCGGGACTCAGTTCGCATCTCGATCACGTCACGAAACCCTTGCGTTGTGATAAGGGCGGTCTTTGCGCCACGTCGTTCAATCAACGCATTGGTAGCAAGGGTTGTACCATGGATAATTTGCCCGATTTCGGATGGCGAAATGCTAGCCTTCTCACATACCTGATGCATGCCATCGATGATCGCATTTTCTGGCGCTGCATAGGTTGTGAGCACTTTGGTCGAATAGCGCTCGCCATTCACCTCCAACACCACATCGGTGAAGGTTCCGCCGATATCTGCACCTAAACGGATAGAAGGATTGGACATATTAATGCTCGCTGAAAAACTCTTATTCTTTGGGAGTCTATCGATTTCCATTGCACTTCGCAATGACTTGCTTATAGCTGAAGCATGAATGATATTTTTTTCCTCAGAAATAATGCTCGCTGGCTGTTTGGTGGCTTTTTGCTCGCCTTTTTCTCGTCCTTTGGCCAGACGTTTTTTATCTCATTATCGGGTGGTGCAATCCGTGAGGAATATGGGCTTTCAAACGGGGACTGGGGCTTGCTCTATATGGTAGCAACGCTTGGTAGCGCGCTGACGCTGCCGTTTTTGGGGCGGATTGTGGACCATATTTCCGTTGCGAAGACGATTCTCATTATCACGCCCGCACTTGCATTGGCTGTCTTTGCCATGGGGCTTTCTCAATCCATTATTCTGCTGGTCGTGATCCTTTATTGTCTGCGGCTCTTTGGGCAGGGAATGATGACACATACCTCCATGACTGCCATGGGTAGGTGGTATTCGGCTAATCGGGGGCGGGCGGTTTCGATTGCAGTGATTGGCCATCAGGCCGGCGAGGCGGTTCTGCCAATTATGTTCGTCTATGCGCTGATTGTTATGGGGTGGCGGGAAACGTGGTTTATCTCTGCTGCTACTTTGCTGCTCGTTGCATTGCCGCTCACATATGCTTTGATGCGTGTTGAGCGTAATCCGCAATCGATTGCAGAAGAGGCGGCGACAAAGGTTGAGACGCGAGACTGGACACAGGCGGAAGTGTTGCGTGACCCGATGTTCTATGGTCTTTTGATTGCAGTACTTGCGCCGTCCTTCATTGGCACGACGCTCTTTTTTCATCAGGATTATCTGATTGAACTGCGCGGTTGGGACAAGCTTGAATATTCTGCATCTTTTACGGTAATGGCTATTATGACGGTCATTTTCGCGCTCATCGCTGGGCGATTGGTGGATCGATTTTCTGCGGTTTCCTTATTGCCAACGTTCCTCCTTCCGCTGGCTGCAGCCTGTGTTGCGATGTGGTATATAGAGCATATTTATGGCAGCTATGTATTTATGGCGCTGCTGGGCATGTCATATGGGTTTTCATCAACGTTGTTTGGTGCGCTTTGGCCGGAAGTATATGGCGCAAAATATCTAGGCAGTATTAGATCAATAACCATCGCTTGTATGGTGTTTGGCACGGCACTTGGACCAGGTGTAACCGGATATCTGATCGATTTTGGTGTGTCCTATCCGCTACAAATTTTTACAATGGGCATTTACTGCCTTGCGGCAAGCGCCATAATGCTGTTTGTATCGCGGCAAATAACTAATCGTTTAGCGTTAGATTCGTAAGGTAATACACATGACAGTTCGCGTCCGTTTCGCTCCTTCACCAACGGGGAATATTCACATTGGTAATGCTAGGCCAGCGCTTATCAACTGGCTATTTGCCATGCAGAACGATGGCGAGTTCGTGCTTCGCTATGATGATACGGATAAAGAACGCTCAAAGCAGGAATATGCAGATGGCATTGCGCGCGATCTCGACTGGTTAGGCATTAAACCGCATATTGTTGAGCGTCAGTCTGACCGTGCTGAGCAACATGAAGCTGCAACGCAAAAACTCAAAGATGCCGGACTGCTCTACCCATGTTATGAAACACCAGACCAGCTTGACCGTCAGCGTAAGCGCTTGGCTGCACGCGGCAAGCCGCCGATTTATGATCGCTCTGCATTACGTTTAGATGATGAACAGCGTAAAGAATTGGAAGCAGAAGGTTTAAAACCGCATTGGCGTTTTCTATTGCCAAACTATATGAGTGATCCATTTGAAACGCAGCGCACAGAAGAAACCTGGGATGATGTCATACGCGGTCGTCAGACGGTCGATTTGGCTTCTATGTCGGATCCAGTGCTCATTCGTGCTGATGGTTCTTGGCTTTATACGCTTCCAAGCGTTGTAGATGATATTGATCTGGGCATTACGCATGTTCTGCGCGGAGATGATCATGTGACCAATACTGGCGCGCAGATTGCAATCTTTAAGGCGCTTGGCGCAAAGTCTCCAATTTTCGGGCATCATAATCTGCTGACCACAGAAAGCGGTGAGGGGCTTTCGAAACGTCTTGGTTCGCTCTCAATTCATACACTTGCAGAAGACGGGTATGAAGGAATGGCCGTGGCTTGTTTGGCTGTGCTTACCGGCACTTCTGGCCCGGTTGAAGCTTTGGCTGAAATGTCAGAACTTTCTGAGAAGTTTTCTCCAACCTCCGTTACCAAATCTGCTGCGAAGTTTGATCCATCTGAATTGGATAGTTTGAACCGACGCATCGTGCATCAGCTGACATATGCGGATGTGAGCGAACGTCTTGAAGCGCTTGGCGTTAGCGGCGGTGAGGCGTTTTGGTCTGCGACGCGCGATAACTTAGAAAAAGTAAAAGATGCGAGCGACCTTTGGCAATTGGTTGAAAGTGCAACGCCTGTCATTGATGCAGAAGATCGTGAGTTTATCAATCAAGCTAAAGTTCAATTGCCGGCGGAGCCTTGGAGCGGAGAAACTTGGGGTGAGTGGGTTTCCAATTTGAAAGCCAGTACTGACCGTAAAGGTAAAGGCTTGTTTATGCCGTTACGCAAAGCGCTTACAGGCATGGAACACGGACCTGAGCTTGATAAAATGCTGCCGCTTATTGGACGGGATAAAACGCTGGACCGACTATCCTGATCTTACGATCACCTTGCTCGCGTGCAATAGCTGGGTCAGGTTTTGGTTGATTAGCAGCAATTAATATCTGCTCGATTTGTTTAATGGATAACCTGCCAAACATTGCGTCTACATCGTCTGGCGCATAGGTGCGATCTGTTTTGAATTCTGGGATGCCAATAAAGCCATTTGCAATCTCACCGCGTTTAGGCTTTTTTCCGTTACTTGCAACGGTTGTTGCATCTTCGCGTACTGCGAAATTACACTGTGCGCCTCTATCAACTGATTTTCTGTATGCGAAAGCAAATTTTTCTTTTGCATATGGGAAATCACTACCGTAAGCGACCATGCTTTCGCTGTCCTCACTCGGCATGCGGTGATGATATAGACCAACGTCAATTCCCGGACACATTGCTTTGCAGGCTTCTTCGTCTCGTTCGAAATATTTCTTCGTTGTTGAGAAGCTGATTGGGAAATAATATCCATCCGTTTTACGTACACAAAGGGTTCTGAACGTTGCGCCACCGCCATTACTGTTTCTTCTTGGTTGATCCTCTTCATTGGATTCACTGACACCACCAGTATCGCGATATGTTCTCACGCCGAAAACTTGCTCAATTAATGTGCGTCTTCTTGATTTTCGCTCTGGTTTTGCAGATGCTTCGCGTGTCCGCGCAGAATTTGCGTCACATCTATTTCTTTTCAGCTTTACGAGAATTGCATTACGTTTTCGAGAGTTGCCGGCTTGTTTAGGCGCATGTTTACTGCGTGTTTGCTGTAGTTTGCGCAGGTTTGCCTGCATTTTTTTCAAGCTAGCAACGAGACGCTTACATTGAGCGCTTCGATTCTTAAAAAGACCACGACTGGTGCAACGATTTCTTTTGGCAACTTTTGAAGCTTTTGATATTTCTATCTGCTGTTTTCTTATTGCATCTGTGTATTGACGGTATTTCTTTGAACCACGGTTAGCGCCGCTTCCTCTGCTATCTAAAGCAGCAAGCTGGTTATGCAATCTCTTACATGTGCGTGATTGAGCATCTGCATCACTTATGCCGCCGAAACTAGCAAATGAAAGTGCTGCGAAAGCTGCAATCAAGAAATATTTTACAAAAAGGAACACGCCGTGAATTCCAGTTACCATGGTCTAATAATTTATTATTGCACGTTTATGGTTAAAACATGATTTATGAATGTGCGATTAACGCATTATCTCATAATGCCAGCTAACGCAGCACTTGCAAGCCTTGCTGCAGGCGGATCTGCTCTGCTTGTTAGCAAAACAGGTAGTTTGCCACCTAAAACAATGCCAGCAGCGCAACCGCCAGATAAATACACAAGTGATTTGAAAATAGCATTGCCAGATACAATGTCTGGCACGATGATGGCATCTGCCTTGCCAGCGACGGGGCTGTCGCCCAAACCTTTTGTATCTGCGGAACTTTGTGAGAGGATCAAATCCAGCGCTAAAGGGCCTTGGATATCAGAAGTTGGCACATTTTCTGCGCCCCATTGTGCCAATTCAGCAGCCTCCATGGAGGACGGTACAGAAGGAATTGCAGACTCCGTTGCGGATAGAATTGCAATTTTGGGGCGGTGAATGCCTGTTTTACGAGCCAGATCATCAACAGCGACAAGGGCTGATTGGCGTGTTTTCATATCCGGTGAAACATTCACCGCAGCGTCGGAAATAATCATTGGGTGTTGAGCGATTGGATCGGTGATATAGAAAATATGAACTAATCGACTTGCGGTGCGAATTCCGCTGTCTTTCTTGATTAAGGCTCCCATAAACTGATCGGTGTGCAAATTACCTTTCATGATGACATCAACTTCGCCACGATTGCCAAGTAAAGAGCCTTCAAGAGCGGCTTGCTCTTCGCCGTTTGTGTCCACAATCTGATAAGCGGAGATATCCCAATCGAGTTTTTCTGCTTCAGAATTAATGTCTGACGCTTCTCCCACAAAAACAGGTTCCATTATACCTTGATCAGTTGCCTCTTTTGCAGCTTGCATTGGCAGTGATGAGCCCGCACGAACAATTGCTGTGCGAGCAGGCGGGTTCTGCTTTGCAAGGTCCAGAAGATTTTGCGGGCAGACAGCCTCATGTTTGGACAGGAATGGATTGGCAGACATATCGGATCCTCAAAATAAAAAGAGCGGTTACAGCATATACTGCACCGCTCAAGTTTTTAACAGTTATAATAACCGTTTTGTTGCGCCTTATTGTGGGCGCATGTCTGCAGGGTCGATACCAGCTACTGAAACTGGTTTCTTCATAGCGTCACGGCGGAATGGTTCACCAAGTTCTTGGTTGAGAACAACTTCAATCAATGTTGTTTCATTCTTCTTCATTTGAGCATCAACCGCAGCATCAAGTGCTTCTGTCAGATCATCCATTGAACGAACCTGAACACCTTTAAGGCCACAGCCTTCGGCAACTTTTGCGTATTCAACACCAAGATTAAGCTCAGTACCAACGAAGTTATCTTCGAACCATAATGTGGTGTTGCGTTTCTCAGCGCCCCACTGATAGTTGCGGAAAACGATCATTGTGATTGGTGGCCAGTCATTACGTCCACATGCTGTAAGCTCGTTCATTGAAATGCCAAATGCACCATCACCGGCAAAGCCAACAACTGGCACGTCTGGGCAAGCGATTTTAGCACCAAGGATAGCTGGAAGACCATAGCCACAAGGGCCGAAGAGGCCAGGAGCTAGGTATTTACGGCCTTCATCAAAGGATGGGTAGGCGTTACCAATCGCACAGTTGTTACCGATGTCAGAAGAAATAATTGCTTCTTTTGGCAGAGCTTTTTGAATTGCACGCCAAGCCATGCGCGGTGACATACGGTCTGGTTCACGGTCACGCGCACGCTCGTTCCAGTTTGTGCCTGGATCATCGTCTTCGTGGTCCATTGACGTGAGTGTTTGTGCCCAAGAAGATTTCGTTTGCGCAATTAGTGCTTCACGGTCTGCACGAGCTGCATCGCCAGCGCCGTCTGAAAGTTTTGCAAGAATGTTTTCTGCAACAACCTTGGCATCACCTTGGATTGCAACCGTCACAGGCTTTGTAAGGCCAATACGGTCAGAATTGATATCAACCTGAATGATCTTTGCGTCTTTTGGCCAATAATCAATGCCGTAACCCGGCAATGTTGAGAATGGATTCAATCGTGTGCCGAGTGCCAAGACAACATCCGCTTTTTCGATGAGTTCCATCGCAGCTTTTGAGCCATTGTAACCAAGTGGCCCAACAGACATTGGATGGTTGCCCGGGAAAGCATCATTGTGCTGATAGCCACAACATACAGGTGCGGATAATTTTTCAGCCAATGCAGCAGATGCTGGAATAGCATCCCCAATGATAACGCCAGCGCCATTTAGAATGACTGGAAATTTAGCGCTTGAAAGTAGTTCAGCAGCTTGTGCAATTGCAGTTTCGCCGCCCTGTGGAAGCTCAAGACGCACAATCTGTGGAAGTTCGATGTCGATAACTTGTGTCCAGTAGTCGCGCGGAACGTTGATTTGTGCCGGTGCACAACCACGCCAAGCTTTTTCAATTACGCGATTTAGAACTTCAGCCATGCGTGATGGGTCGCGTACTTCTTCTTGATAGCAAACCATGTCTTCGAACAGTTTCATTTGTTCGATTTCCTGGAAACCGCCTTGGCCGATTGTTTTGTTAGCCGCTTGAGGTGTTACGAGAAGAAGTGGAGTGTGGTTCCAGTAAGCCGTTTTAACAGGTGTCACGAAGTTTGTAATACCAGGGCCGTTTTGTGCCACCATCATAGACATTTTGCCTGATGCGCGAGTGAAGCCATCTGCAATCATGCCGCCAGATGTTTCGTGTGCACAGTCCCAAAATGTTATGCCAGCCTTCGGGAATAGGTCGGAAATTGGCATCATTGCCGAACCGATAATACCAAATGCATGCTCAATG
>CAZXZQ010000053.1:0-12307 GCA_964645215.1 uncultured Rhizobiaceae bacterium
TCTTCCCAAGGAGGGAGCTGTTCCCAAGCTTTGTTCAACTCTGCTTTTTCTTCATACGAGAATACATCTGTGATTTTATAGTCAGCTAAAAGCTCTTCTAGATTTTCATAATGCAGCACATCGAGGCGAATATATCCGCGATTGCCAGAGCGAATGCGTTCCATTGCCGGCTGATATTTCCCGCGCCATTTATCAGCAAATTCAAATGGATCAATATCAACTGATTTTGATTTTAAAAATGGTGCGGCTACAGTTGCAACGCCAGTGCGCCAATCTACAACTGTACCGAATACATCAAACATAAGAGCTTTAGGAGGCTGCATAATTTCTCTCACTTCATATGCCATTGCTAGAATTTCTGATATCCAATATAGCAGTAAATATAATTTATGCCATGAAAGTAACCCTGTATGAAAAAACCTCAATCTAAATCTTCTGCCAACTTACTTTCACAGGCCGAGGTTCAAAATATTGCGCTAATGCTAAGAGCAGGTAAAGCGAAAGAGGCTGAATTAAAAGCACGCAAGCTTTTAAAGAAAAACCAGAATGCATACATGCTTTATGATTTGATGGGTGGCGCTCAATTTGCTCAGAAAAACTTTTCTGGCGCAGCGAAAACATTTCAAAAGGGTATTGAATTACAACCCAATCATGCAGACTGGCATTATAATCTTGGCCTCGCCAATATGAACTTAGATAAACAGGAAAAGGCGTTAGGATATTTTCAAAAGGCGGTTTCATTAAAACCTGATCTGCATGATGCTTATAATAATATGGGGGTTATTTATACGAGCCTTCAGCGTGTTGATGAGGCTGTTGAATGTTACAAGAAGGCCATTGAAATTGAGCCTAAATCAGTTTCTGCATTGCGGAATTTTGGTTCTACCTTGCGTGACCTTGGACGCTATGACGAAGCATTTGAGGTTCTTCATAAAATTCCACTTATTGCGCCGAGATATCCTGTCGGGCATTTTAGCCTAGGAGCCTTGCAGGCAAATATGGGTGATCTAGAAAAAGCGAAAGTAAGTTTTGAAACAGCGCTAAAACTTGATCCTAAGCTTTATCAAGCGCATTACGAATTGGGTAAGCTCCATAAGCTTGGAGGTGAATTTGAAAAGGCCCAAGCCTCCTTTGAAAAAGTAGATAACTTAATCGCCCGCGTACAAGTGTTGGAAATGATGCATGAGTTGGGCAACAAAGACGAACTTATAGAAAAACTAGCGCAGATGAATGCTAGAGAGCCTAAAAACCTTCGTGCGTCGGCTTTAAGTGCGTATGTGGCAGACCAATATGATGTCGAAAACACAAATGCGTTTTGTTCAAACCCGCTCGACATGGTGCATGTGAGTAGTATTTCGAGTGCTATTGATGAAACGCCTGATTTTCTAAAAACATTGATGGTTGCTGCTGATGATCTTACTGCAGTTTGGGAGCATAACACCACAAAAGGTGGTACACAGACACATGGTAATCTATTTGACCCTGCGCTTCAAAATGAAACATTTAGCAAGCTCGAAGAAATCGTTCGTAACGAACTGAAAGCATATCAAGAAAATTTCAAAGGCACTGAAGATTTGCTTATTTCGCAATTTCCTAAAAATTTCACACTCAATGGCTGGCGTGTAAAGCTTATGAAATCAGGTTATCAAAAACCACATATTCATTCAAGTGGATGGGTAAGTGGTGTTCTGTATTTGAAAGTACCTAAGAAGATGAAGGGCAATGAAGGCTCAATTGCTTTTTCTCTGCATGGATATGATTACCGAAAAGAAAAGGAAGATATTCCGGCAAAAGAGCATCTGCCATCAGAAGGGGAATTGGTGCTTTTCCCATCGTCGCTCTTCCATAGTACGATACCCTTTGAAAGCGACGAAGAACGCCAATGCATTGCGTTTGATGTGGTGCCTGCTTAACGCTATCAGTATTTTGCTGAGTTTATATGCTCTAGCCAAAATTCGCTTTTGGTTGCGATGAAATCATAGCCAATTCTGGGGTTGCGTTTAAGCTTTGCGATTTCTTTTATAGAAGTGATTTCGCGGCATCCGTCTTTTTCTGAATAAAAGACTTTCATGCCCAATTCTTCCATAATATACTGGCTTGTTTCGTTGGTTTTGTCGCCGCCATGGTCTTCAAAGAGAATAACAATATCTTCTTTTAAAAGTTCGTCTGCGCCCTTCATTGCGTCGATTTCTACGCCTTCAACATCAAGCTTTAGAATAATTTTTTCAGCTGCTTGCTTTTTGATCCAAGGTTTAACGTCATTGAGGGCTAGCGTTTCTACATTGCCTGAGGTTGATTGGCCCTCGTCATTTAAGATTGAACGCGCCTCGTGTTTATCGCCATGGATATTTACAAGCTCCCCACTTTTGGAAAATACTGCCTTGTGATGAATTTCAAAACGGTTATCGTTTAAGCTGACATTGTGTTCCAGATGTTTAAATGTGTCTGGGTCAGCTTCGATCGCATAAGAAGGTTTGTTGCCATAGGCATCGCTTGTTACCAAAATAGACATAAATCCAAAATTTGCACCGCAATCAATATAGGCATAATTGATATCGCGGCATGATTTTAAAAAGTCAGTTTCTTCGCGTGAATAATCACCGTTTGAGTAAAGTAAAATTCCCCAGTATCGATCTGCATAGGGATATTCAAACAAGCTATCTTGCTCGAGAGTCGTTCTGATGTTTTTTGAACTTGGCAAAAATATTTTGATGAGTTTTGCAATTTTAGAAAACCCAACATATGAAACTGGGCTCAATATGCCAGCTGTTAAACGCGCCAAAACTGTGCCGATTTTTTCATGTAATGCTGTGTTTGTGATTTCGCCTGTGCGACAATCATGAAGAATATGCATTGCTTCAGCCATAGTACCCTCGAAAAACCTGACATAGCATGATATATCATGCTTTTTGTATTCGATGGGGTAAGACTGATTTTAACCTTAACAATTCACATTTGGGGGCATTAACCCCCAAATGTTTATTATCTGCGTTTAATTTCTTTATGCATTGCTTGCCATCTAGCAGTTGCAATATTTTGAGAGCGTATTTCATTAAGCGCTTGTGAAGCATTTACATTTCTAGGTAAGCCTGCTGCCCATGATATATCGTGCTTGCTGATGCCTATATCGTTTAGAGAGCGCTCATCGAGCTTGCTTAAGGAAGTCAATGCTTTTCGATCAAGCCTTGCCTGTCTTCTTAGTGCTTGGGAAGATCGCCATTGTTTCCAACTTCTAACACTATAATTTTTTATTGCATCTAGGAGCGTTGTATTTTCTAAGCATGCGCTATGGTTATGTGTACATTCTACAGTCATTTTCTGTCTCCTTGGTAAAGTTGAATGCATTAAATTTCGTAATATCTAGACAATGGCGATTGTTTATGTTTCAATCAAACGAATAAATCTAAATGCATCTATCAGAAAAATTGAAAGATAAATTATGAATTCTATGAACATGCCTCAACAACCGCTTTTAGAGTTGGATTTATTGAAAACACTGATTGCAATCGCTGAAACGGGTAATTTTTCATCTGCTGCAGAGATTGTGTTCAGAACACCGTCTGCGATTTCTATGCAGGTAAAGAAAATTGAAGAGATTGTAAGCCGCCCAATATTCAAGCGTGATAGTAGATCTGTTTCACTAACAACTGATGGTGAATTATTGCTAGAACATGCGCGGCGTGTGCTTGCTCTCAATAATGAGATGGTTTCCCGGTTTGTTGCGCCAAATATCTCCGGTGAAATTCGCATCGGCGCAGGGGATGATTTTGCAGAACGGTTGTTGCCTGCGATGCTTGCCAAGTTTAACCAAACACACCCTCTCGTTGTTGTTGAAGTTTTCATGGAGAATACAGATGTGTTGATCAGTAAAGTAGATGCTGGTGAAATAGATCTGGCTGTAATCGTGTGTGATGCGGGTTATAAAAGTGATCATGTTGCCGAGCGTCTTGCAACTGAAGAACTTGTCTGGGCTGCACGGAAAGGCGGTATTGCTGCCGAACAAACTCCGTTACCTATTTCTGTTTGGGAAGAAGGGTGTAGCTGGCGCGAGGCAGCGCTTGATGCCTTAGAAGAGAATGGCTTGGATTATCGCATTGCATTTAGGAGCGCTTATATTGGTGGCCAAAAGGCAGCAGTTTTATCTGACCTTGCTGTCGCACCACTGCCTATTTCATCGCTGGGTGGAGATATTGTAGAAGCAAAATCTGCTACCAAACTGCCACGCTTGGCAAGCTATGCATTGGGCTTGTTGGTGCGTGAAGATCCGTCAGAAGCAATCAAGGCCGCTGCGGACCATTTGCGTGCGAGTTTCGCCACGAGCAAGATTGATGCGGATTAGTTACTCGCGGCTGCGGCGTCTTCTGCGTCCTACATTATTGCCAAATCGCCCTCTGTAGATGTTAGTTTTGTTTTATTGCAGGCTATCTATGGCCACTGCTTTCTTGACTTAAAGTAATTCCTAATGTGTGAAGCCACTGCAATTGCTGCATCTGAAGGGGTGTCACTTACCTTTAAACCAAGCCCATAATTAGGTAGTTTGGGGAGGCCTTGTAGATTTGGTGCTAAGACTACTTCATCATCTAAATGTGATATGGGTAGAGGCCCTACAGCGAGATCTGCTTTGATTGCTGCTCTTCTTGCTGAGATATTTTCACATTCAAGAATTATATTATATTTTAGGTCTGCATCTTCTAAGATTTTTAACGCTGGTTTGTACCATGCCCAGCCTTCCTGCCATAAGGCGATGGGTATAGGGCATTTTTCCCAAGCAATACCGTTAGCGGAAGCTGCCCAAACTTCTGGCTCGCTCATGATCTTTTCTGTTTCAGAAACACCTTCAATGCTCTCTGCATAGGTTATGACTGTAAGATCTAGTTTCTTTGTTTTTACTGCTTTGAGTAATGAAGGTGTGTTATCAACAACAATCGTAAGCGTGACGCCAGGGTGTTCATCATTAAAATTACGTAAGGTCTCCATTGGGTAATGTTCTGCAACATCATCTGGAACACCCAACTTGACAGTGCCTTGAATGGTTTCTTCATTAAATTCTGCAAGTATTCCTGCTTCTAGCGAAATCATTCTTCTGGCATACGGAAGAAGCATCTGACCATCTTTAGTGAGTTTTGTATTTCGTGCATCTCGAACAAACAGAGCTTTGCCAATTTGTTCCTCAAGTCTTTTTATTTGAACTGTCAATGCAGATGGACTTCTTGCAACGGCTTTTGACGCAAGTAGGAAGTTGCCATGATCAACCACAGCAACAAAAGATTTCAATAGAGAAAGTTCAAGCGACATAATTTTGTTTTATTAAATTTAAAGTTTAAATGTTTTCGTTTGATTAAATCATCATCGCTTGCAATTTTCAAGTCAGCTTAATGGTCTCTAAGTTTAGAAAGGTTTGCAGATGTATAATAAATTTACAAATTTGAAGTCGTTTATTGGGATTAGTTTTAATTATTTTTCTTTGGTAAAATTTTTTAGAAATGTGTCAGCTAATTCAAAACAAATTTTTCAAGAGCATAAAAATCGCCAAGAATTATTACCGTTACTCAAGTTGGACGGTCATGAACTTATAGATATGGGGTTAAGTCGCGAAGATATTCATTGTGCAATGAATTTACCGCTTCATATGAGCTCTGCGAAGGAACTGAATAATGCTAGGCGTTTATCTAAGAAATTATAAAATTAAGGAGTAAGCTTACCCGCGGCTGCGTCGTCTTCTGCGTCTACCACCAGTGCCGTCGCCACCATCAGCAGGTGCTTTTTTCTCGGGCAGGGTTACTTGTTCACTTAATTTAGGGAAGGGGTCAATCTTGTTTGGCATGGCCATTGCGTTGACGAAATGGTCTTGAAATTTTGATTCAAGTGCGGTCTCTATCTTCTCGATTTTTATGACAGTTTCTTCTATCTCGCGCCTAAAATCACGATTAAGAAGAGCCATCTTCGCGCCATAACCCGCGGCGTTGCCAACTGCTTTTACTTTTTCTAAATCACAGTCTGGAATAAGACCTAATACCATTGCATATTTGGGGTCGATAAAGGTTCCGAATGCGCCTGCGAAGGAAATCGAATCTACTTCCGTAATTTCTAGCTTGTCCATCAAGAGTTTGATGCCTGCGTAAAGTGCTGCTTTAGCAAGTTGTATGGCCCGCACGTCTGTTTGTTGGATTGAAAGTTTTTGCTGCCCTTCCCACAGCACGTAAGAGAAGGTTCTGCCATCTTCTACAATGCGTGGGGATTTTGCTGCAAGTGATCCGTCAATAACCCCATCTTCAGAGATAATGCCTGCGAGATACATTTCAGCGACGACTTCAATAATTGCCGAACCACACACGCCCGTCACGCCAATTGCTTCTGATGCTGTTTCAAAGCCCGGTTCATCTGACCACATGTCCACGCCAATGATACGGACTTTGGGTTCTAGTGTTTCAGGGTCAATGCGTACGCGTTCAATCGCACCTGGCGCAGCGCGTTGGCCGCAGGAAATCTCGGCACCTTCAAAAGCAGGGCCCGTTGGAGAAGAGGCCGCAACTGTGCGCTCTGAATTGCCAAGTACAATTTCTGCATTTGTTCCAACGTCCACCACAAGCATTTGTTTATCTTGCCTGTGCGGACCTTCGCAAAGTGTTACTGCGGCTGCATCTGCGCCCACATGACCCGCGATACATGGAATAATATAAACGCGTGCTCCTTTATTGACGGAAAGATCCAGATCGCTTGCCCATGTATGAACTGCTCCTGAAACCGCTAGCGCAAACGGCGCGCCGCCAAGCTCTGTTGGGTCAATGCCCAAAAAGAGGTGATGCATGACAGGATTGCCCACAAACACCATGTCCATAATGTCTTTTGGGTCGATCTTTGCTTCTGTGCAGACATTCTCAATCAGATTGTTAAGCGCATTGCGCACAGCCGTTGTCATGGCCTCGCACCCATCAGGGTTCATCATGACGTATGAGACACGGCTCATAAGGTCTTCGCCAAAACGAATTTGTGGGTTTGGGGCGCCAGAGGACGCAACTGTAGTGCCAGACAGAAGTGAAACCAGATGCATGGCGATGGTTGTGGAGCCGATATCGCAAGCGATACCGTATGCTTCATTCTTAAGCCCGGGATGAACCGCAATAATGGAGGGGCGAGAGCTTTCCATATCCATGTGTATGGCAACGGTTACCTTCCATTCACCTTCACGCAATTTAGCTTGGATATCAGCCATCAAATGGCTGTCTACCATCAAGTCTTCCCAGCCCCAGTCTCGCGCCAGTGCTTCTTTCAAGCGGTCAAGATCACCCAAGGGTTTGTGCATGTCTGGTTCTTCAACTTCAACATAACAAAGTTGGATTGCTGGATTGCGCTCAATGACGCGACCATCATCTACCTTGCGCACAACAGCGGCATTTGCCTGACCATCTTGCGGAATGTCGATCACGAGATCGCCCTGCACATAGGCAGAGCAGGAGAGGCGACGGCCTTCTTTTAGATCTCGCTTTTCGGCATAGCGTTTTTCTTTCGGGCCAAAATCAGAAATGTTTTCTGCAGCCGACGTGATGCCGTGTTTGGCGAATTGACCTTCTTGCACTTCGATCTGGCAGCGACCACATATGCCGCGCCCACCGCATACAGATTCCACATAAACCCCAAGCTCTCGCGCCGCATCAATTATCGGCGTGCCTTTGGCAAAGCGGCCGCGTTTGCCCGATGGCATGAAGAGTACGAGATGGTCTTGGGTGTCTGTCATCAGAATATCCGGTTTATTTTTGGAATAATTAGCATTGGCATTTGAAAAAGCTATCCTTTTTGCGGCACTATTTCATATAATCCAAGACTTGTTCTTGAAACACCTCAATAGAGCTCTCGCTGCCACTTCCGCCGGCAAGTGGACCGACTTCATATTCTGGCGAATTGAGAGATCTTTGCATTTTTTCACAGACCCAAATGTCTTCTGTTTGGAAATCACCAGTTTCAAGAGGATGTTGCGTCCAATTGTCTGAGATAATTTCGCCTGTTGCTTTATCAAAGCCTGGCGCTTGTTCTGGATTTCCTTCCATACCAAACCAAGAATTAGGCACCCATGTTTTAGCTCGTAATAAGGTTTCATTTGGTGAAACAGGTTCAAGGTTCGAAATGGTAAGTGACCATTTGCTTGGTGTTACAATTGTTGTGGGAAACAGCATATAGACGCCGCCGTAACCAGGTTCTTCTGCACCCGGTATTTCTTTCGCGCCACCCATTTTTGCTACCTGTTCTTCAACAAAGATTGGAACACGGTTGCGCACTTCATCCCGCTCGGTGGAATACCAGACCATGTTGAGGCCGTGAATGTCCCATTCGTTTTTGTCTGGCAATGGGCCGCCCAGCGTATTCTCATGCAAGTAAGCTAAATGGTAGCCATCAATTGCATTTTCGTAAAACACCTTCCAATTACATTTCATACGATAGATGAATTCTTTGCCCGCACTTAGCTTGTTTTCAGTAATTGCATGTGGCCATACGCAATCTCCCAAAGGGCAGATCCAGCATTCAAAGGACAGTTTTGGATTTGACTGCGGGTTGATGAAAATCATTTCTTTAAAGATGCCAAGAGATGCTTCTTTAAGGCCGAGCGATGGTTTGTCCAGTTTTTTGAAGTGATCGGCATTTGGCAGGCCGCGCAGTCTACCATCCAGCATATAGGTCCAACGATGATAGGGGCAGACTATCGTCTTCCCAGTATTACCACGCCCTTCAAGCAGTTCGGTGCCACGGTGACGGCATAGGTTGTGGAAGGCGCGCAAGTTGCCATCGCCATCACGCATAACGGCGAGGGGATAGTTGCCGATTTTCAAAGTGATGTAATCACCTGCATTGGGCAGATCAAATTCCATGCAAGCAAACCGCCAGGTATTGGAAAACAGACTTTGCTGTTCCTTTTGAAACCATTCATCCGTTGTGTAGGCTTCTTTAGATAAATGCTGTTTTGGATTGTCTTTGAATGTATAGGCCAAGGGTTTTATCCAAAATTTGGGTAAAGATTGATCCCGAATATGGTGTAGATTTCAAACCGCCACAAGAGATCATAAGCAAAATACCATATGCCGAAAAAGAGCCACATGAGGTTGATGGTCCAGAAGAGTGTAGGATTTTCGACCTTGGAAACTGGTACTATCAGCGCAGTAACAGGATCCCATAACCCTCTGACCGACCAGAAAACAAACAAGAGGCCCCAAACCCAATAAGCGTTATAAATTGTCGCTATTGCAAGTATGAAAAGTGCGAACCAATTAATGAGATGTATTTGGTACATTTTTAAAAACACACTTATCTAATGGCATGAAGAGTATGAGATGGTCTTGGGTATAGGTCATGGGTTTACTTTTAGGATTAATTTAAAGTCTTGGTGTTAATGTACTTTAAATTCTTGATTTGTGTGGAGAATATTATGTGGTTCTTAATAGACATTGTGGTTGCTGTTTGTGTAGCTGCTAATATTGTGAAACTTGTAACTGGCGAGCCTGTAATTGGACAACTAGATTATCTTGGCGCATCGATTGGTGGCATAATTCTCCTTGCAATTGCAGTGGCTATGTTTGCGCCTATTATACCGCTTCCATCTTTTGTTTTACTCATGGCCGGTGGTGTAATTGGTTGTTGTGCATGGCACACATATAAAGAATTGTTTTAGGTTTACTTCTATTATGAATGTGTATTTTTTATTCTTTCTTCTGCAGTGGGCCATTGGTACTTTGGTTGGCATGGCAATGGTGATACGCCTTCTATACGGCAGATTTCCCGGTTTTGCTGACGATTTTGATGTTGATAGCTTTCAAGAACACATAAGTTCATATTTTTTTCTCTGTTTTCCACTCACATTTATTATTGCCGTTGTTTCATTCGTTATCGCATGGACGATTGATATCAATATTCTTCAGAATTTAAATCTTGCAATCATATGTTTCATTTTTGGCATGGTTGGTTGTGCGATTAGTGATAGTACACTTTCAAAAGATAAAGTTTGATCCTAACCCCGACGTCTTCCGCCAGCACGTCTTCCGCGTGCGCCTGCTGGTGCTGCATCTGGGTCTTTGTTGAAGTTGATCCACGTAGCGCCGCCATCATCTTGATTAAGCAAGAAGTTTGCCGCGCGAATTGCTTCCATTTCTTTGCCCGGACGTGGTTTGGTTGAGCCCATTCCGAAGAGCTTTACAAATGCTTCATCATCCATGCCTTCTGGCAGGATAACGCCAGCTTCTTCAACGGCTGCTTTCTTTTCAGCAATCTTCTTAGGGCCTGTTGGCAGAGCGACAGGGTTCATAATGGCCGATGTCATGCCAGCTGCATACACCATTGGCAGGAACGCATTGTTGATGCCGTGACGGTTTGGCAGGCCAAAGGAAATATTGGAGGCGCCACAGGTTGTGTTAACGCCTAGTTCTTCACGCAGACGTCTTACAAGGGTAAACACCTGATGGCCGGCAGTTGCCATTGCGCCGATTGGCATGACAAGCGGGTCAACCACAATATCATGCGCTGGAATACCAAAATCTGCTGCGCGCTCAACGATTTTCTTTGCAACAGCAAAGCGTACGTCTGGGTCTTCTGAAATGCCGGTGTCATCGTTAGAAATTGCCACTACTGGCACGTCGTATTTTTTGACCAAGGGAAGCACAAGTTCAAGTCGTTCTTCTTCCCCCGTGACCGAATTGAGGAGAGGGCGGCCTTTTGCGGTTTTGAGGCCGTTTTCAAGTGCACCAGGCACTGAGCTGTCGATGCATAAAGGGCAGTCAGTTACAGCTTGAACGGTTTCAATCAGCTTTGCCATCAGCGTTGGCTCAACGAAATTATTGTCAGCGTAGCGCTTGTCTTCGGCCATTTTACCTGAGAAAACCGCGCCTGAATTAATGTCTAGAATAGTCGCGCCTGCTGCCACTTGTGCAATAGCATCTGATTCAACGCGAGAGAAATTATCATTCTCTAATTCTTCGTTGAGAATTTTGCGACCTGTTGGGTTGATGCGCTCACCAATGACGGCAAAAGGCTGGTCAAAGCCAATGATAACTTCTTTTGTTTGGGATGCGACAAGTGTGTGTGTCATTTGGGTTGCCTTATATATGGTTGCGCCTTTGCGAGCACAGAATCTGAATTTAAATAGTCATGCACTTTTGGGTTTTTATCCAATCATATTAGCGCGACACTGCTTGCTTTTTTTACGACGGAAGAGGTGCTGAGTGAATAAAACTACGTGTCGTAATAATATGTATTACGTGACGCAAATAAAATAATCAAGACATAAAGATATCTTTATATATCTATTTACAATTGGGTTTTCACATGGTAACCAGTTTGCAACCGTAAACAGGAGAACCCCATGCCCAATGTCAGTTTTGAATATTTCCCGCCCCGCTCAGATGTTGCCAAAGGTGCTCTTAATGAGACCGTAAAAACGCTGTCACAATTCCAACCTGTATTTCAAAGCGTGACCTATGGCGCAGGCGGCAGTAATCGAGATGGGTCGCTTGAAACCATTAAAACGCTCACGGAAGCAGGGAAGGTGGCAGGGCATTTCACCTATACTGGTTCAACATTTGAAGAAGTTGAAGGTTTTGCAAATGAACTTTGGGATGCAGGCGTTAAAAATCTGGTTGCGCTTAGAGGTGATGAGCGTCTTGGGAGTGGAGAGCATGCTGAGTTTGCCGATACAGCAGAATTTATAAAAACACTGGTGGCCATCCATCCGTTTGAAATTGCTGTTGGGTGTTATCCTGAAACGCATCCAAGAGCGGATTCGCGCGCGGACGATATTGCGGTTCTAAAAGCAAAACAGGATGCGGGTGCAACGCTTGCGATTACGCAATTCTTTTTTGATAATTCGAAATTCTATCAGTTTGTAGAAGAGGCGCGGGCGGCTGGCATTACCATTCCAATCGTACCGGGCATCTTGCCTATCTATAATTTCAAGCGTGTTTGTCAGATGGCAGAAGAATGCGGAACGGAAGTTCCAGATACGATTTATGAAGCATTTGCTGAGCATGCATTTTGTGGTTCGAATGATCTGGAAGTAGCTGCGGAACTTCTAAAAGCGCAGGTTCATGATCTTGCATGCGCAGGGTATGAATCTATCCATATTTATACGCTAAATCGTGCAGAGCTTGCGATTGATGCAGCGGAAGCATTTATTGAAGCGCAGAAGTTGAAGGATGTGGCTTGAGGCATTGGTGTGTGAATGAGTGGTTTGAGGCCATAGCTCCACGGTGGCTTCTATGCTGCTGTCTTTCGCGCGACATGATATTTGTTGCAAGAAGAAACCTTTTTGCAACGATTTGCGATGTAGGTT
>CAZXZQ010000054.1:0-12121 GCA_964645215.1 uncultured Rhizobiaceae bacterium
GCGCGCCCTATGACGATCTTGGTCTTGCAGGATGGGTGGCACCCATGGGCATGCCGTCTGCGCCGCATTTGTCTGTTGCAGGTAAAATTCGTAAGGCGGTTAATGTGCCAATTTTCCATGCAGGCGGCATTGCAGATATTGCAACAGCCAGACATGCGATTACGGAAGGGCATGTTGATTTGGTAGGGATGACCCGCGCACAAATTGCTGACCCGTATTTAGTAGCAAAGCTTGCGCGTGGTGAAGAAGAACGCATTCGCCCCTGTGTTGGTCTTGGATATTGTGTGGATCGAGTAAACCAGGGCAAGCAAGCAGTTTGCGGGCATAATGCAGCAACGGGTCGTGAAGCATATTTCCCGCATATCATTGAGAGATCACAGATACAGAAAAAAGTTGTTGTAATTGGCGGCGGTGTAGGTGGACTTGAAGCGTCACGCATTTGCGCAGAACGTGGGCATAAAGTTGTCTTGTTCGAAGCGGGTGATCGGTTAGGCGGCCAGATCAATCTGGCTGCCAAGGCTAAAACCCGAAAGCAGATTTGGGGTGTCGCAGATTGGTTGATTCAAGAAACTACGCATCTTGGCGTTGAAATGCGCCTCAATACTTATGTCGAGGAAGATGATATCTTAGCGGAAAACCCGGACGTGGTAATTGTTGCAACCGGAGGCTGGCCAGAAGCGCCAAATATTCAAGGGCAGGAACTCCTCACTTCGAGTTGGGACGTTTTGGCCAGAGAGGCGCGTGTATCTGGTGATGTAATTCTGTTTGATGAAGTGGGAGATCAATCCGCACTTGTTTGTGCTGAGGCGATGGTGCTTTCCGGTTGTGCAGTTACGCTCGTGACACCTGACCGGGCCATAGCGCATGATTTGGGGCCGACAAATTCATCTGTATTGTTGAAAGAATTGGTGAAACTTGGCGTAAAGTTCGAATGTTTTCTTGATCTTGATAAAATTACCAATGATGGCAACCGTAAAAAACTTTCCCTGAAGCATGTTTTAACCGATGAAATTACGAACAGAGTTGTCGATTATATCGTGGTTGAAAACGGCATAAAGCCTATGGATGAAGTTTATCATGCTCTAAAGCAGCATTCAGTAAATCATGGACAGTTGGATCATGAGGCAATGATTGCAGGTAAGGATCCATTTATTAAAAAGAACCCGGATGGAAAATTTAATTTAGCGCGTATTGGCGACGCTGTTGCCAGTCGCAATATACATGCTGCAATTTATGATGCGCTAAGAGTATGCAAAAATATCTGATGAATAATACACTAACCAAAAACCAATTGGGCAGGAGAAATGATATGACCTACAAACTCTATTACGCGCCGCATAGCGCTGCGGCTGGTGTGCGCGTTCTTCTCGAAGAGATTGGCATGTCATATGAGTTGATTGAGACGACAACGGATAGAAGCAAGCCGCGTCCACCAGAACATATGGCTTTAAACCCGAATGGTTGGGTGCCGGTTTTATTGTGGGAAGATAACGCAATGTATGAGTGCGCGGCTATTACAATCTTCCTGTGTGATCGCCATTTGGAGGCTAAGCTTGCACCTGCATTGGATGCATCGGAGCGCGGCTTGTTTTTGCAGACACTTGTTTACTTCTCAAACTCAGTTCAGAACGCATTCCAGCTTTGTTATTATCCAGACCGTTTCGCCGATGCGCCGGAGAGTGAAGATAGCGCAAGGGCCAGAGGTATTCGCCGGTTGCGGGAAACCTGGACCATTATCGACAAGCAAATTGGTGATGGTGAATGGATTTTGGGTGACACATTCAGCGCGGCTGATATCTATCTCTACATGCTGACGACTTGGCTGAAACCAGACCTTGGCCATCCGCAGATGGATGAGTTTTCGAATGTAAAGCGCATCGCAGACAAGGTGGCGTTGAGGCCAAGTGTTCAAAAAGTGTATGGGGCGTGAATTTATTCGTACGCCTTCAAATGTCGCATGCCACCGTTGAGTGTGCGTCTGGCCGATTTACATTCACGGCATGACAGATCAATCAGAAATCGGCAAAATCAGACGTGGCGGGCGTGGTGCAAGGCGTGAAATTCGTACAGCGCATGATTTCACCATGCTGCCTGCACTGGAGCGAAAAATTCCGCTAACGGAGCCAATGGATCAGGAGCAGGTCGAGAAAATCGATAAAGCTTCACTTGATATTCTCGAAGAAGTTGGCGTTGTCTTCCGTGATCCAATTGCCATAGAAGATTGGCGCAAAGCGGGAGCGGATATTCGCGACGATGATCGCGTTCATCTTGACCGCGGTATGGTGAAGGAATTGATTTCAACCATTCCTTCGTCCTTCACGTATCATGCACGCGACCCGAAAAAGAACTTGCCCTTCGGCAATAACCATTCGATGTTTATTCCGATGACCGGCGCGCCGTATCTGCGTGATTTGGAAGATGTGCGCCGTGGGCCAACGCTTGATGATTTGGCGAATTTCCACAAGCTTTCGCACATGCTGCCAGCCATTCATTCTTCTGGGCATCATATTGTGGAGCCAATGGACCACACAATTTCGCACCGCCATTTGCGCATAACCTATTCATCGATGAAGCATTCCGACAAGACATTTATGGGCATGACGACAAGCCCTAAGAACGCTGAAGATGTGATGGACATGTGTGATATTCTCTTCGGTGAAGGTTATATCGATACGCACCCTGTGGTGACCGGTAATTGTAATGGGAATTCGCCGCTTGTCTGGGACGAGGTTATGCTTGGCGCTTTGCGTGCCTTCTGTAAACGCAATCAACCCATTTTATGCTCACCTTTTGTGTTGGGTGGTGCGAATACGCCTGCCTCCACGGCTGCTTCTGTTGCGCAATTAAACGCGGAAGCTTTGTCTGCACTTGCTTACACGCAAGTGGTGAACAAAGGCTGCCCTGCAATTTACGGACATTATCTTTCTACCGTCTCCATGAAGTCCGGCGCGCCTATGGCGGGGACGCCCGAAATTAGTCTCATGAATTTCATGATCGGGCAAATGGCACGACACTATGATATTCCATGGCGGACCTCGAATACGCTGGGCGGTGCTAAAACGTTCGATGCGCAGGCGGGTTATGAAAGCGCATCAACACTCATGGCTGTGATTATGGCAGGCGCCAATTACATCTGGCATTCTGCTGGATGGAATGAAGCAGGCATGCATTGTTCCATGGCGAAATTCGTTGTTGATGCAGAGCAATGCGCAATGGCCTACCGCATGGCAGAAGGCATTAAGTGGGATGATTTCGATGAGGCGCTTTCTGCTGTGCGTGACATTGGCCCGGGTGGGCATTATCTAGGTCATCCGCATACGCAGGCTAATTTTCAAGACGCGTTTTTCATGCCTGAACTCTTTAACAATGATTCCATTGAGCAATGGGTTGCGGAAGGTTCTATTGAGATTAACGAGCGAGCTTTGACCCGAACAAAATCGCTCTTGGATAATTATGTTGAACCAAAGCTCGATGAAGGTATTGACGAAGCCTTGCGTGAGTATGTTGTGCGGCGAGAGCGCGAGATACCTGCCATGGATGCACTTAACAATGACGCTTAGAAAGTTCCCGGCCTTCATTGGAAGTCTTTAATGTATTAGTAGATCCGATCTTGCCTGTATTTGCCATTATGGCAATCGGGTTTTTGGCTGGATTCGGGGCAGTCAGTGCTATTGGCATTTTGTACAATCTTTCCAAATAATGTTCTCTATGTTCTGCCAATCGCTAAGCTGCTTTACGGATCTGACGACCTATTGCCGATCACGACCATAATCACTTGGGACACTTCTATCATTTTCATAACTGTTATCATCGTGATGCAGTTGATTAGCTTAGGCAAGGTAGCGCCGACAAAAGTAGCTTTAACCTTGATTAAAAACCCTTTGCTTGTCTCTTTAGTCATTGGCTCTGTGGTGGCACTTTTAGGCATTCAAATTGCGCCACCGGTTCAAACATTTTTAAATTTCACCGGCTCTGCTGCGCCCCCAGTTGCGTTGTTTGCATTGGGTGTTGTGTTGTCGCAAACCCGGTTTACTTTCGACATGCCGGTAATCACGTTTACGCTTGCGAAGCTTTTGATTTTACCATTTCTAATTTGGGCAGGCTTTGAAATATTCGTACCGCTGGAACCTGGCCGTGAGCAATTTTTGCTTGGTGCAGCAGCACCTGCAGGGGCAATGGCGTTCACGCTTGCGTTCCTGCATGGCATAAAAACGGACGTGATAGCGCAAGTTATTATTATTACCAGTGTGCTCACTTTGGTATCGCTTGCGATTTTGGCTTAATCAAACCGCCTGATCACCTTTGTTCAAAAGGCTGTTATCTACTGTAAAATCAATGGATTCAATTTCTTTAGGATAGTAACGTTTGCGTATAATTTTTAAATGAACTGAATCATTTATGCCGAACAATGGAGTTTTATAATGTTTGCTAATAAATTTATTAAAGGTGCAATTTTATCTTCAGCACTGATCTTGTCATCAACCGCATTTGCAGCTGAAAAGTTTAAAACGGACCAAGGCCATACGGAAATCCTGATCAGCTGGAACCATGTAGGCGTTTCAATTCAAACCGCAGAATTTGAAAAAGCAGAAGGCATTCTAACACTTGATGAAGCTAATGTTGAAAATTCAAGCATTGATGTAACGATTGATACAGCAAGTGTTTCAAGTGGTTTTAAAGCACTTGATGATCACCTTAAAAATGCAGATTTTTTGGAAGTTGAAAAATATCCAACTGCTACGTTTAAAAGTACATCTGTCAAAAAGACAGGGGACAAAACAGCTGATATTACAGGTGACTTCACATTGCACGGTGTGACTAAACCAATCGTCTTAAAGGCAACTTTGACTCATATTGGTGATCACCCGCTAGGTTCGCGGATTGATTATTACAAAGGTAAGTGGGTTGCATTTGCTGCAGAAACTGAGCTTGACCATCAGGCATTTGGGGTTGGCGCATTTTCTACTGGTCCGATTACGGTGAAAATTGCAACAGAAATGAAAGAAGCTGAATAACCGCTTCTGATATTTTTACACATTGTTTATGAATTTGGCGTCCCACGGGGCGCCAAATTTGTTTATAGTGCGGGAAATTATTAATACTGGAAAGATCACATTATGCTCGCGAATACCCGGCAGACCTATGGTCTTGTTGCGCAAATCCTGCACTGGATTACTGCTGCCCTTATTCTTTTCCTGCTCGTGCTCGGCGTTTATATGCATGAACTGCCAATTGAAACGCCTACGCAGGTAGATGAAAAAATCTGGCTTTATTCCCTTCACAAGACACTAGGGCTGACCACATTTGTAATTGCGATTATTCGGGTTTTATGGGCTATCCTCCAACCACGCCCGATGGCCTTGAATAGTGAGCGCAAATGGGAAAGCTGGCTTGCGGGAACCATTCACTGGGTTTTGTATGGCGCAATCATTTTAATGCCGATAACTGGCTGGATGCATCACGCGGCTACGGAAGGCTTTGCGCCGATCTGGTGGCCCTTCGGGCAAGATTTACTTTTTGTTCCAAAGGATGCGCATCTAGCCGAATTATTGGGCAATGCACATTTTTTTACGGCACTTCTGCTAATGGGGTCGATTTTTTTCCATGTCGCCGGTGCGATTAAACATGTGGTTGTTGATCGAGATCAAACACTTGCGCGCATGTTGCCCGGGAAGCATGTACTGGTCGAAGATATAAAAGAACAATCTAGCAGTAAACGTGGAACAGTTTTAGCAGCAGGCGGAATTTTTGCGCTTCTCGCTGTTGCAATTTTTTCTGGATATTTTGCGGGGCATACTCATGACCATAGCCATTCAGCCAGCAATGCGAACAGTAATAGTGGCTGGGTTGTTGATCACGAAAAGAGCAGGCTTGAAATTGAGGTCCTTCAGAGCGGGAAGCCATCAACTGGCACGTTCAAAACCTGGCAAGCAAACATCAATTTTGATCCTGATAAACTGACAGACGCTAATGTGCAGGTAGAAATTGATATTACGAGCCTTGATCTTGGCGGTAATACGAAACAGGCACTTTCAAAAGATTTTCTAAATGTCGAGGCTTTTCAAACGGCTGTCTTTACGTCTGAAAATTTTACACGCAATGAAGACGGAACCTATCAGGCAATCGGTGAATTGACCGTGTCTGGGAAAACGCACCCGCTTACATTTAGCTTTGATTTGGAAATTGAAGATAACCGCGCACGCATGAAAGGCGGTGCAACAATCATGCGTCTTGACCACGGGGTTGGCGAAAAGGGTTTCAAGGCCGATGGTCTTGTTGGCTTTGCTGTAACAGTGAAAGTTGAACTGGAAGCAGAACAGCAATAGCTATTTAACCAGCGCATTCTCCGTATCATACAGGCCCATATTCGTGATCATCACCGGAATTTCCTTACCTGTCACAAGTGCGGATAGGTCCTCCTTCGCATCCGGTTCCATAAAGGCATAGGCAAGATTTTTCTTCAGGCGATAGCCCCAGCCAGAAGATGTTACCGTGCCAACCACTTTGCCATTCTGCATGATGCTGTCGCCGGAATGGGCGGGCGTGGTGTCGCTGTCGAGTTCCAAACAAACAAGCTCGCGCCGTGGCCCTTCATTATGCATGCGTTGAAGCGCTTCCTTGCCGATAAAGTCTTTCTCGATTTTGACGAAACGGTCGAGGCCAGTTTCAAACGAATTAAACTCCGTGATGAGATCAGCCTTCCAGTGCATATAGCCTTTTTCAAGACGCATGGATTCAACGGCGCGAAGGCCGAAATAGCCGATGTCAGATGCTTCGCCTGCCGCCAAGAGCAAATCATGCACAAGCAAAAGCTGCGCGTTTGGAATGTGCAGCTCGTAAGCAAGTTCGCCGGAAAAGCTCACTGACATGGCAACCACTTTCACCTGCCCGATCATGATCTCACGTAGTGAAAGCCACGGGAAAGCATCTTTCGAAACGTCACTTCGCGGCGCTGCCTTCGCAAGCACATCGCGCGACTTCGGCCCGGCAAGAATGAGAATGGTATAGTCATTCGTCAGGCTCTTAATCTGAATGTCGCTATCTGCGGGCAAATGCTCGGTGAGCCAATCCATGTCATGATATTCAGACGCAGCGGCGGAACCATACCAGATGCGGCCATCCTCAAAATTTGCGATGGTCGCTTCACCTTTCACATTGCCATGGTCGTTCAGGAAATAGGTGAGGCCCACCCTGCGTTCCTTGCGTGGAATGCGTGAACACATGATTGTATCAAGCCAGTCATGTACGCCCGTGCCGGTAATCTCGTAGCGGTTGAAACCGTTTACTTCTGTCAAACCTACTTTGGTTTGTACAAGCTCAACTTCCTTCGCGACAAGTTCATGCACATTGTTGAAGTGAAAGGAATGATCCTCCTCAAAATCTGGCGTTGGTTTGATGTAGTCCATCCGTTCCCAGCCGTTGACAGGTGCAAACTCAGCGCCTGCTGCTTTCAATGTTAAATAAAGCGGCGTCACTTTCGCCAAGCGACCTGCCGGGCGATGCTCATGTGGCATATGAAAACGAAACTCGTTTTGATAATCTTCAATCGCTTTTAATGCGGTGAATTCTTCTGTCGCGTGATGCGTAAAGCGGCGCGGATCAAGACACCACGTGTCATAGCAGGCTTCTCCATGCGCGATGATTTGCGCGAGCAGCCAACCATGGCCACCACCTTCACCAAGGCCAGCACGAAGACCAGTGATGCAATAGGCGTTTCGCTTGCCCGGTATTTTACCGACCAGTGGCAGACCATCCGGCGTATAGGTAATCGGCCCATTAATGACGGAATGAATACCTGCGGTTTCAAGACATGGAATCCGGTGGAACGCACCTTCCATCACATCCACAACACGATCCAAATCATCCGGACAAAGCGCATTGGTGAAATTCGGGTCAATGCCATCAAGGCCCCAGGTTTTACAATCTTGCTCGTAGAACCCTATCAGCAGGCCTTTCTTTTCAGCACGCTGATAAAAATCTGCCTGCGGGCAACGGATAAGCGGTGAACGGAAATCATCGCCTAAAGCTTCAATTTCAGGTAGTGTTTCGGTGAGCATATATTGATGCTCCATCGAGGCTACCGGATGTTCAATACCCATCATTGCGCCAATCTCATTACACCGGTACCCGCCCGCATTGACGATTTTTGCGCAATGGATATCGCCCTTTTCCGTATGCACAATCCAGCTATCATCCTTTTGATGTGAAAGACCCGTTACTGGCGTATGGCGATAAACCTCCGCGCCTGCTTTTCGCGCGCGACGCGCAAGTGCCTGACAGAGCTGTGCTGGGTCAATGTCCCCATCAAGTGGGTCCCACAAGGCACCGAGCAAACCATCTGTTGAAATGATCGGGTGACGGCGTTTGCACTCTTCGGCGTCAATTAATTCAAAATCAACGCCCATGCCCTTGGCCATGGAGAGAAAGTGGTTGTATCCGTCTAAATGCTCTTGCTTGGTGGCGAGGCGAAGCCCCCCCGTTGCGTGGTGATAATTGATTGGGTAATCAGGGTCGTCCGCCAGTTCTTTATATAAATTGATCGAATGGGTTTTGAGGCCCACCATGGTTTGGTTAGGCCCGAAATTAGTCACTTGCGCTGCCGAATGCCATGTCGTGCCGGAAGTGAGTTCATCGCGCTCAATTAACACGCAATCGGTGATACCTTCTTGTGTAAGATGATAGATGGTCGAGCAGCCCGCAATGCCGCCGCCGATAACAACGACTTCTGTTTGTGTTTTCATGTCGCATTTCCTGATTTAAATAGCTCAAAGAGATTGGCGGGTTTCTCATGCGAGGGTCAATAGAGATAAGGGCATGACAGTTTCTTTTTTAGAAACTTAAAATCAATGATTTTGAATTTCCGACGTTTCAATGAGCCATGTGGTTTCTCGAATGAAGGGTAAGGATTTTTCAACCCGACTGAGGAAAATTGCCTCCAGGCTTTCCTGCAACATTTGGGAGAATTGAAATGGGATTGTACCCATCGTCTCTCTTCTTGCGTAAAGTGATACTATTCTGGAAAAACTTGGAATGGGAAGTGGTGCTGCAAAAAGGTTATTGTTGCTAACACCCAGATAGGCCGAGGCTGTGGAAATTGCCCAGCCATCAAAAGCTTCAACAAGCGCAAAAACAGCCTGCGTACTTGAACACTCAAACCGGTTGGGCGGCACTTTTTTTGTGCGACGTAATTGCGCTTCGATCTGACTACCCATTAATTGCTCCTTAGAATAGCGGATGAATGGGTGGCTCATCAGCGTATCAATTGGCGCATTGGCAAGTTCAGGATTGGCGGCCACAATTATATAGGGGTCATGCAAAATGGGGTGCGCCTCGATCCAATCAATTTCTGCGGTGCTGTCAGCAGCGATGATCATGTCAAAGCTACGGCTTGAAAGTGCTGCGTGATTTTCATGGCTGGCGCCACTGCGTATGGTGAAATTGCAATGGGGAAATTCTCCCTGCAATTTGGAGATCCAGTTTGGGAGAACTTCGCTGTCGAAATCTTCGATCACCGCCATGCGGACATCCATTTTGGGCGCATGGCTGGCGCTCGACATTTCTGCTTTTGCCGTGACAACTTCATCCAATATTGATTTGGCGCGTGGAGCAAAAAGTTCACCTGCTGCGGTCAATTGAAAACGTCTGGCGGAGCGTTCGATCAACCGGGCGTCGAGTACGTCTTCCAGGTTTGACAATTGCAGGGAGACGGCAGACGCGCTGGCGCCCAACCGTTTTGCTGCTTTAGAGATGGACCCTTCCTCGATGGCAGCCACAAATACTTCCACCGCCCGAAAAGAGAGTTTGCCAGTTGAGTTGCTATTCATCGGAATCGCCAAAACTAAAAATCGATTTATCTTAATTTAAGTTATATGGCTTGTTCGTTTTGCTGCCAAGCGTAATCTCGTAAACACACAAGAGTGGAGCGGAAATGGCTGGAAGAGCAAAACGAAAAACGGGTGGTAGAGAAGGCCGTATTGCAGCGCGTAATGCGGAAGTGAAGCAATATACGCCCGCCGCATCAGGTCAGGTAGGCGGACGCTATAAACCGCTGACGGATAAAGAGCTTCAGGACATTCTTGATACAGCCTATCGAATCCTCGAAGAAATCGGCATGGCGGAAGTGCCGCAAGTGGTGATGGATGCCGCACTTGAGCAGGGTTGCCACATTAATGAACTCGGTCGACTTTGTTACCCGCGCGCCTTTGTGGAAGACATTATTGCTGGCGCATGCAAAAAGTTCACGCTCTACGGGCGCAATCCGAAATATGATATCGAAGTGGGTGGCGACAAAGTTTATTTTGGCACGGGCGGAGCAGCTGTGCAGACGCTTGATATTGATTCAGGCCTTTACCGCGCATCGACGTTGACGGACTTGTATGATTTCACGCGTCTTATTGATAAGCTTGATAATGTCAGCTGGTTTGTGCGCTGTTGCGTTGCGACCGATATGGTAGACAATTTCGATCTTGATATGAACACGGCCTATGCGCTGATGAAGGGGACGCAAAAGCCGGTCGGCACGAGTTTCTTCATCGGCGAACATGTTGATCCGGCCATTGAAATGTTTGACATGGTTGCGGGCGGCGAGGGCAAGTTTGCCGAACGGCCGTTTTGCAAAGTGCATATCTCGCCAGTGATTTCACCGCTTCGATATGGGGAAGATGCGGTTGATGTGATGTTGGCGTCGATCAAACACAATATGCCGATCAATGAGATCATTGCGGCTCAATCAGGCGCTACTGCACCGGCGCCCCTTGCGGGCATGTTGGCACAAACCACGGCAGAAACGCTTGCCGGACTTATTCTCGTCAATCTCTTTGCGCCGGGGCATCCGACGATTTTCTCAAATTGGCCGTTTGTGATTGATTTGCGCACGGGTGCCTTTTGCGGGTCGGGCGGTGAAATTTCTATCATGAATGCGGCCGCGGCGCAGATCGGTAACCACCTTGGTCTCCCAACAGGTGTTGCATCTTCTATGGCAGATGCGAAAGCGCCGGACGCGCAAATGGGTGCGGAAAAAGCATTGTCGGCTGCCGTTTGTGGGTTGGCCGGTTCCAACATGATCTATGAAAGTTCCGGCATGATGGCGTCTTTGCTTGGTGCTTCATTTGAGGCCTTTGTGCTCGATAATGAAATGCTCTCAAATATCAATCGCACCATTCGCGGTGTTGAGGTGAACGAAGAAACGCTCGGCTTTGAGGTGATCAAAGAAGTGGTGACGGGTGAGGGGCATTTCCTCGGCGGCAATCACACTATGAGTGCGATGGAACGCGACTATTATTATCCCTCACTCGCAAACCGCGACACGCCTCGCGTCTGGAATGATAGTGGTGCGCCAGATATTTGGAGTGTTGCGCGTGAAACCGCAAAAGAGATTTTGGCCGAACATAAGCCCAGATACGTAAGCCCTGATGTGGATGCTTTAATCCGTAAAAAGTGGAAGATTTATTTGTAGCACTATTTGCGGATAAGTTTCGCAATAGGCGAGATACTGATTAAGAAAAATGCGAGTGCTGTAACCACAATGCTTGGGCCGGAAGCTGTGTCCCATTGTAGGGATCCATACAGCCCGGATATAACGGACATGCTTCCAATCAAAGCTGCAAGGACTGCCATTTGTTCCGGGCTTGTGGCAAAGCGCCTGGCGGAAGCTGCCGGGATGATTAACATCGCTGTGATTAAAAGAACGCCGACGATCTTGATCGAGATCGCAATTACGCATGCTATTAAAAGCATAAAGATAAAGTTGATGTGTTCAGGGTTTTTGCCTTCAGCCTGTGCCAGTTGTGCATTTACAGTGATTGCAAAGAGTGAACGCCATATCAGTATCAAAACACAAAGAATTGCCAACCCACCTAGATAGATGATGGCGATATCTGTTTTTGATACGGACAAGATATCACCAAACAAAAGGCCTGTTAGGTCTATGCGTAACCACGGCATAAGACCGATCACGACTAAGCCTAGAGCAAGTGAAGAATGAGATAAAAGGCCTAGCAGTGAGTCAGATGAAAGGTTCACATGCTTTTGCAAAATGAGTAAGATTATCGCGATTAAACCTGAAAACAGGAATACAGCGAGTGTAATGTTCACCTCAAACGCAAAGGCTAATGCCACGCCA
>CAZXZQ010000055.1:0-12089 GCA_964645215.1 uncultured Rhizobiaceae bacterium
AACCTATCACAGGCCGGCCGCTTATATTTTCAATATGCCTTCACTCACGATTACAGCGCTTCCGCCGATTGTGCCAGACAGCAGAACTCCATCCTTAACATTCATTCCAAGTTCGATAATCGACGGCCTCCCCATTTCGAAACCCTGCTCGATTATGAAATTATGCTCGCCTTCCTCTGGCTTGTCACAGGCCATGATCTGAGCAGCTAAACCAGCCGCAGCAGAACCGGTTGCCGGATCTTCTGGAATTCCAAACGCAGGCGAGAACATTCGCATATGGTAATGCGAACCCGCGTTCACACATTCTTTCGTATAAACAACAATCTTGTCTTGAAGGCCAAACTTCGTTTGATGTTCTGTAAGTCGCGAAGGATTAAGCTCCATATCCTGCATCGCTTTCAAACCTGAAATCGGGAACATAGGAAAGTCCAGTCCTGCATCACAAACGGCATATGAGTGGCCATCAATTCCTAAGTCAGTCTCGTTCAATCCAAGTGCTAGCGCCATCATAGACGCATCATGTCCAACTTCAGTACGTATAGGTAATTGAGGCAGTGTAAATTGCGCTTGATTACCAGAAACAATGCAAGATACAGGCCCAACTTTTTCCTCAAGCACCAGTTCCGCACCCTGCGCCAAGTGATTCAATTGACTCAATAAAACCGCAGTTCCAACCGTTGGATGCCCAGCAAATGGCAGTTCGCGCTTTGGTACAAAAATTCGAATACTCGCCATGTGGTTTTGATCTTCAGGTGGCAATACAAAAACGGTCTCTGACAGATTAAACTCAGCCGCGATGCGTTGCATCATCACGCCGTCAAGCCCTTCGCAGTCAAGCACCACTGCAAGAGGATTACCAGTTAAAACATCATCCGTAAAAACATCCAGCGTATAATATTTGCGCGCCATACCAACCTCTAAAGCAAAGTCTTATCAACCGTTTTGCCAATAACAGATTTAACCGTCAGCCCCTGTACAATGACAGAGAAGAGGACAACCGCAAAGGTTGCAGTTAGAAGCAACGGTTTGTTTTCATTGTCCGGCAAAGATAATACGAGCGCCACGGATATACCGCCTCGCAAGCCACCCCAAGTGAGAACAGGAATGGCGCCTTTTGTGAAAACCTGAAAGCTTGAGAGACTTAGAATTGGCATAGACACCGCGCATAATCTTGCAAGCAACACCAATGGAATGGTGAGCAACGCAATACCTGCGAATGAAGGGTCAATCGCCACGATCAGAATTTCCAACCCAATAAGCAGGAACAGTACGGAGTTTAAAATTTCATCCAGCAAATGCCAGAACGAGAAAAGATGCTCAGCGGTTTTATCACTCATCCCAACACGTACACCACGATTGCCAAGCAATAGACCTGTCATCACCACCGCAATCGGCCCTGAAAGGTGTAACCGCAATGCAATTGCGTAGGTCGCCGCCACAATGCCGAGCGAGATTAATATCTCAAGCGTATATTCATCCATCGTTGCCATTGCGCGATACGCAAGCCAGCCCATAACAAGGCCAAGGATAGCGCCACCAATGGCTTCAACCACGAAAAGCTCTGCAATATGCACAAAATCCACGCCGCCGCCATGATCACCACCGCCGCCAACTGCGATCGCAACAATGATCGTGAAGACAACAACCCCTACCCCATCGTTAAACAAGCTTTCACCTGCAATCTTTGCTTCCAAAGCTGGTGGCACGTTAATAGACTTCAGCAAGCTCAAAACAGCTACCGGATCGGTCGGTGAAATGAGCGCACCAAAGACCAGCGCCCAAGCGTAAGGTATTGCAACACCAAATAGGCCTGCAAGCAGCCAGAAACCGGTGCCCACAATAAAGGTGGAAAGCACCACACCGAAGGTCGCCATTAGCGTAATCGGCCATTTCTGGTCTGCCATTTTGTCAAAATTCACATGTAGCGCACCTGCAAAGAGCAAAAATGCGAGCATCCCTTCCATCACAGTAGAATAAAAATCAATCTCCCCGATGATTGACTGAAACGTTTCTGTTAGACCCAGGCTCGGCACTAAATATTGCGCAAGCAGCAAGCTAAGAGAAGCAAGCAATGAAAACACCAGCAGACCAATCGTATGTGGCAGCTTGATCGACACGTGGTTCACCCAGCCAAAAAAGGCGGAAAGCGCAAGTAAGAGAGAGGCAGTTTCAAAAATGGAAAGCATAGGAATTTCTCGCAAAAGAATCTGTATTAGGTGTTTCTACCATGCGTATTCTCGCAACAAAACCATTGATAGTTTTTATGACCATTAATCAAACATCAAGTTTTAGCCCTCTTGCCCCTATACAAATGCACAAATCACACGTAGTGAGAGTGCAACACAGCACAAGCAGTGCATTTGAAGAGCGTTATAAAGGCGCTTAACTGCTGATCTTGCTATTTCAGAAAGATGTAAAATGATCGAATTTGAAGGCGTTGTTCCAACGCTCAACCTTGCTTTGCACAAGCGTGGTTACACCTCCCTTACTCCGGTACAGACCGCTGTACTTGAGGAAAAAATTGAAGATGCAGACGCCTTTGTCTCAGCACAAACTGGTTCAGGCAAAACTGTTGCTTTTGGTTTGGCAATGGCACCAAACATTCTCAATGATTCAGGTGAATTTATTTATGCAGAGGCACCACTGGCATTGGTGGTTGCACCCACACGCGAGTTGGCACTTCAGGTGAAAAGCGAGCTTGAATGGTTGTATAAAGAAACAGGCGCCACCATTGCTTCATGTGTTGGCGGCATGGACATTCGCCAAGAGCGCCGCACCCTTAATGCAGGCGCCCATATTGTGGTAGGCACACCGGGCCGCCTTAACGATCATATCCGCCGTAAAGCGCTCAAGACATCACAAATCAAAGCTGTGGTGCTGGACGAAGCAGATGAAATGCTCAAAATGGGGTTCAAGGAAGAGCTAGAATTTATCCTTGATGCCACGCCTGAAACTCGTCGCACCCTACTCTTTTCCGCAACAGTGCCCCCGGGCATTGCAAAACTTGCCAAACAATATCAGCGCGACGCTGTGCGCATAACAACGACGGCGGAAAAATCTCAGCACGTTGACATTGAATATCGCATTCTAAGTGCAGCACCACGTGAGCATAACAATGCGATCATCAATGTGCTTCGCTATTATGACGCAAAGAATGCACTCGTATTCTGTAACACACGCGCAACCGTAAACCACATGATGACGCGCCTTAACAATCGAGGTTTCTCTGTTGTTGCCCTTTCTGGTGAATTGACGCAGGCCGAACGCAGCAATGCACTGCAGGCCATGCGTGATGGTCGCGCGCAAGTTTGCATCGCAACTGATGTTGCCGCACGCGGCATTGATCTGCCAAACCTTGAGCTTGTTATCCATGCGGACCTCCCAACTAACCCTGAACGTTTACTACACAGAAGCGGACGAACAGGCCGTGCGGGCCGTAAAGGCATCAGTGTATTGATGATTGATCATAAAATCCGCAGCAAGGCAGAACGCTTGTTACGGTTAGCAAAAATCAACGCCACCTGGGCGACACCCCCATCAGCAGATGATGTGATTGAGCGCGATCAGGAACGTCTGCTTTCAGATGAAATACTCACCAATCCAATTGATACAAACGAAATGGATATGGTGGAGCGTTTAACAGAAGGGTTTTCACCCGAACAACTCGCGGCAGCCATTCTGCGCCTCAGCATTAGTGGCAAATCAGCGCCTGAAGACATTGAGATCGTGAATTTCAAAGACCCCGGCCATAGAGACTTCAGCAAAGACCGTGGTGGACGTGAAGGACGAGATGGTCCGCGTGAAAAACATCAACGTAGCGATTTTGAAAATTCAGTTTGGATTTCCCTCTCCGTTGGCCGCAAGCAAAATGCCGAACCGCGCTGGCTTATTCCGATGCTCTGCAAAGCGGGTGACATTACCAAAGCTGCCCTTGGTACAATCAAGATGCAACCAAGTGAAACCTATGTAGAACTTGATGCCGATGAAGCCAATACGTTCTTTACTGCCCTTGGTTCAAAGAAAACCATCGACAAAAATATCCGCGTAACGAAGCTTGATAAGAAACCGAAGTTTGATGAAACAAAACCTTTTGAAAAAAATAATCGTCGCAAACCAAGCGGAGACCGCAAGCCGCGCGGCGAAAAAGGTGATCGTAAAAAATGGGGCGACCAAAAAGAATATAAAGATTACGGTGACAAGAAACGCCGCAACAAATCTCAAGACTCTCGACAGTTAAAAGAAGAGGCTGGCGAATTTATAAACGAAAAGCCGCGTCGCCAACGTCCTTCAAAAAAGCACGAAGACAAAAACCAAAACAAACTCAACAAACCGCTGTTTGAAGACACGCCCACGCCTGGAAAACCTAGAAAGCCCAAGAAAAACAAAGCTGAGGGAAAAGACGGTTGGGCAAAGAAAAAGCCTAAAAAGGCAAAGCCAAACAATCGGTTTAGCAAGGGCTCAAATGATGGAGGTCATCAAGGCTTAAAGCGCAAACGCTCCCAGCAAGACTAAATGGATAGTTCCACCACAACCGGACAATGGTCAGATGCTTTTGGCCTGTCCCAACCTGTGCGTGGATAGCGATCTACTGTTTGCCCCTCCGGGAATGGCGTTCGGTGCGGTTGCCCTGCCCGAATGATTTCCGGTACTGCTTTTGCGTTCCGCTCTGAAAGCCTTGGAGATGTCAAAATATAATCAAGCTGACATAGATGCCGCTCCTGCAGTCCGCGTGAATGATAGAGCGACCAGCGCTGCATTTCGTCTAGCTGTCTGGATATATCTTCGCAAAACCCACCTTCAAGCAAAACATCATAGCCAGAGACCTTTTCATGATGCGGCTTGAAGGAGAAAGCCGTATGGCGCTCACCAGAGACCTCAAGGCGCATGCGATAATCATTTAGATCGCCACAGATCGCCCAATTTTTATTTGAAGTCTTCCCCTCACCAAACCGCGCTTCGATGATTTGGCGCACTGCTGCTGCTTCCGCCTGCCGTATAGGCATGGTCCAAAGCCTGCTATCAGCTCCATCCTTACCGCCACCCATCGATTTGAAATGCACCACATATAAGGTCAGCGGGCGCCCGCCAACTTTAACATCTACTTCAAGGCAATCACGACGGAAGACTTTATCCCGCTTTTCAAGTCCCATTTCTTTAAGCGTAGAATTATACAAATCAGCATCCGCATATGTTAAGCGCGCATGGCTCTTGGCGGAGACAAATTCAATTTTTTCGCCAGTGGCAGTTTCATCTCTCATCATGATGGCTACATCAATGCCTCGACTATCATTGCCCTCGATGAGATATTTATGACGATATCCCCGCCCAACCATCTTGAAGAGATAGCCGTATTCAAACGCCTCAAGCGCTGTCATATTTTCCACCTCTTGCAAGCAGATAATATCGGCGCGCGTCTCTGCAATTGCTAACGCGGTAAGCTGCAATGCGTCATCGGTGTGTGCCACCACCCTCGCCTGTTCAAGAAGCTCATATTGTTTCTTATCCTTCACATCCAAGATGTTGATGGAACGGTCGCGTCGGCGTTCATTCTTGAAGCCTGAAAAATCAAACCGATGCATCAGGTTTTCTGCGTTAAAGGTAGCTAAGCGAAGCGGCATGGGAATCCTTTTGTGAATCTATTTGGCAGCTAACAATTAACCAAGCTGTTTATCAAGCATAATGATGCTTGACTCTAATTCATAAATTTCTTATGTTTCTGTCATGACAGAAATTACTGAATATAACGATTTACCTGAAACCACTCGCGAATTTGTTTTGCGGTGGGGAGATATGGGTGGCCAATGGGGCGTCAACCGCTCTGTAGCACAAATTCATGCGCTTCTATTTTTGGCAGAACGCCCAATGCATGCAGAAGAAATCGCCAGTTTGCTTGGCATAGCGCGGTCTAACGCATCTAATTCCATCAAGGAATTATTGACTTGGAAGCTTATTGAAAAGGCGCCCATACAAAATGATCGCCGCGACCATTTTATTGCTATCGTAGATGTGATGACCATGTTCCGCCTTATCGTTCGCGGGCGTATGGAGCGTGAAATTAACCCGGCTATGGACACCCTAACCCGCTGCATTGAAAGCGCAGAGAAAGACAAGCAACTTTCAAAAAACGCCAAAGCACGCCTACATGAGATGAATACGTTCATGACCGGCGCCAACACCTTCTACAATCAAATGCAAGAAGTCCCGAATGCAAAACTCGCCCTTATTATGAAAATGGGCGCATCTATCCTGAAATATATTCCGGGCAGAAAGTGAAGTTATGATGAGCAATTTAGAACATCTCACCAAAGAGGAACGCAAGCTCGTATGGACTGAGCTTGAAGAAGATGCGCCGCAGGATTTGCGTTTCAAAAATCTATTGGGCGACAAAGAATGGAACAAGTTACCACAAGCCGTTCGCCGCCGTTTTAGCCGTCACATGGAAGACGGCAAATCTATCGTCTACAAAGGCGTCATCACAAAGATGGAAGCAAACTTCGCAGGCAAGGTGCTTGGTCAGTTATGCAAGCTCATCGGCGCACCGCTGCCGACCGAGATGCAAGCCAATGGCACCCCGGCGATTGTAACCGTTACCGAAGACAAACAAGGCAATGGCCAGTTCTGGAGCAGAACCTATGGCCGCAAAAGCGGTTTCCCGCAGGTCATCCATTCTTCTAAGCGCTTTCAAGGACCGGCAGGGCTGCAAGAATATATCGGCTACGGCATCGGCATGAACTTAAACGTCGAGCGTGAAGACAATGCCATCGTCTTTAAAAGCGAAGGTTATTATCTTGACTTCTTTGGCATGCAAATCCCCTTCCCGCGCATCCTTGAACCGGGCAAGGTTAAGGTTAGCCATGAAGACCAGGGCGAAGGCTATTTCGCCTTCATCCTAGAAGTAGACCATCCACTCTTTGGCAAAATGGTCCACCAACGCGGCATCTTCTGCGAGCATGAAGTGGTGGTGGTTTAACCCACTCACCCGTCCCATAGTTCGGTTTCGGGATGGAACTGCGACCAAGCAAACCAGAATGCCTGATGGCTGCCGAGATCAGAACCATCTGCATCCACGACCTTGATACCACCTGCATCAAGTTCCAGACTGACATTCTCAAAGCCGATCTTTTTACCTGCCTTCAAGGCTAGGAATGCCTTGCTGCGCTGAAATGCGATCGGTTTGCCGGATGCTGTGAGTATGCCGATAATGTCTTCATGAACTGGAAGACGCGGATCAACATTACCGATAGGGAAAATCGGACCATTGGAGTCACGACCATTTCGGAAATCCGGGTCACGGCCAAGCGCATATCTTTCTTTTAGTACCGTAGTTTCAGGATGCGCCTTCTTCCATGTCCCCCAATCAGTGGTGACCACACTTGCCTGCTTAAGTTTAATTTTCTTCTCCGCCAAAGGCCCAGTCACCGCATGGCCAAGAAATGTATCGAACACAGAGAATGTCGTAAGGTCATACATTACCTTGTTAGAACGGATCAAAAGCCCTGACGTGCGCAAGATTGGACGCTCAACGCCCGCAGGCAGTCTGTCAGTGAAATAAGCCTGTGCAGCGCCACATAATGTACAATATGGAATACCAAGATCACGACCACCCAAAGTGTCGTTCACCATCTCGCGAACTTCCATAATTCGGCGTGGATAGGCGCGATATTCGCCATTTACAGCAACACCAAAAACAATATCACTGTCCTTAAGCCATTTAGCATCTGCAGCATTTGTTACTTCAGGATTGTCAGCCGCAGGAATGCAATTACATATCTCGTCTGTTCTATCGTGCGGGCGGTCATCAATCAAAACACCACCCCAAGAAACATGTCTCCAGTCTATGGTACCTTCAACAAATATTTTGTCCCACTTAGGCAAGATGCTTGTGAAAATTACACGCTTAACCTCTAGATAACCCGGAGGCTCAGGAATATCCCATGCGATCAAATGGTCTGTAACAACGCCCCAGCTGTTTTGACGCTGTAGATCTTTACCCAGCAACTCTGATGCAGCTCCGGCTAACTCAGAATCAAGTCTGGCACCCGTAGCAAAGCGCAATAGATCACTGATGAACCATGCAAGCCTAGGGTCTTTTGACGCTTGTATTTCAGCAAGTGCGGCTGTTTGATCTCTAGACCAATTGCCCTGTGTCATGCTGTCAACAAAAGCTACTTTAACCGCAAACTTCATTGCTTCTGAGAGCGGTCCTTTTGGCACTGCCGGCGGCTTACCAAATTGTTTAACCACATAAGCTGGAAGCGGTGTCGCTTCTTGCGCGTGTACCGCGCCTAATAAAAACTGAGAAAGCGTTACAAAAAATGCAACAAATAAAATACGGGAATGATGATAAACTGCCGATGCCATAGAAAAACCTTTGTTTAAATATTCTCACTCATTCGCAAGCCAAGCTTTTGAACTCATAATACTTTTACCGCCAATGGACTAAGAGACCAATCACGATTGCATCAGCATTTTGTGAAGATGGGATAGCTAGGGCCTGAACCTAGTCTTCTTTGCAATTTGAACATATGCCGCGAAGTTCAATAACGGACTCGCCCAATGTAAATTGAATTTCCTTTGCAAGGCTGGTGACCGTCGTTTGAAGCGTCTCGTTCATAAGCTCTTGAACGTTTCCGCATGTTTTGCAAATCGTAAACATAACGGCTTTTCTCTTCTGAGCGTTACACGCGGGGTGCTGACAGGCAACAAAAGCATTAAGGCTCTCAAGGCGGTGAACCAATCCAAATTCGATAAGCTTGTCCAATGCTCGATAAACCTGTAGAGGCGCTTTAAAACCATCTTCGCGTAATTCATCAAGAATAGTGTATGCACTTAGAGGTGATTTTGCTTTGGAAAGTGTGTTTATAACTAAAGACTGATTCTCGGTCAGTGTAGCGCCGCTATGAACATGATTCTTCATTGGTTTATTCCTCTTGCCGCTTAGTTAGCACATAAGATAGCGGCGACATTTTCTTAGCAACACTGACCGTTCTTTTAAAACATATACACAGCCCGAACTTAACAAAATAAATTATCAAATTAAGCATTGCATATGTAATATTATTACGCAATAATGTAATTATATAACATTACGCCCTTCTACATAATATGCCCTTCGTATAAATTGGAGTTTGAAATGCACCCTTTTAAATCTTTTCTCTTGGCATCAAGTTTTCTATCTATGAGCATTTTTTCAGCTCAAGCTGAGTTAAAAGTTGTTGCCTCAATCAAACCGGTTCATTCACTAGTTGCCGCTGTAATGGACGGTGTGGGCAGCCCTACTCTACTGGTCCAAGGCGCTAATTCGCCACATGATTTTACATTAAAGCCTTCACAGGCCGCAAGCTTGGAAAATGCAGATCTTGTTTTTTGGATTGGACATGAGCTTGAAGCATTTCTAGAAAAACCACTTGAAGTAATTGCAGCCAAAGCAAAATCAGTTGAGCTCATTGACGCACATGATCTGGTCAAATTGAAATTGCGCGAAGGTGGTGCATTTGATGAACATGGTCACGATGACCACGACGATCATGCAAAAGCTGAGGATGATCATGACGACCATGATCATGACAAAAAAGAAGATGATCATGATGATCACGATCATGACAAAAAAGAAGATGATCACGACGATCACGACCATGATAAAAAAGAAGATGATCATGATGACCACGATCATGACAAAAAAGCTGAAGGTGATCACGACGACCATGATGAACATGCACACGGTGAATTCGACGTCCATGTATGGCTTGATCCAGTAAATGCAAAAGCGCTAGTTCATGAAATCGAAGAAACGCTCGCCGAAGCTGATCCTGATAATGCAGCAAAGTATGAAGCAAACGCTGAAGTACTTATGACTAAACTAGATAGTCTTACTGCAGAGGTAACCGCCACATTAGCGCCTGTTAAAGGAAAAGGTTTTGTCGTCTTCCACGATGCGTATCAAAACTTTGAAGAACGATTTGGCTTGACTGCTGTTGGTTCAATTACGGTGTCTCCAGAGGTGGTGCCGGGTGTAAAGCGGGTTCGTGAATTGCAAACCAAAGTCAAAGAATTGAAAACGACTTGTGTGTTTTCTGAACCTCAGTTTGATACAAAACTTGTAACAACTGTAACTGAAGGTACTTCAGCCAATACAGGGGTTCTTGATCCGCTAGGCACTTCAATTGAAGACGGGCCAGACCTTTACTTCAAGCTTATTCGCAATATGGCCAGTTCTTTCAAAAGCTGTCTTTCGAAAGAAGGCTAGAATGACCAGGGTTCTCAACCCTTAATTATAATAACGAATAGCATATGCCCCTTAATTCTTCTGTCTATACGGTCTTCCGTAGGAAGTTGAAGCAGAAAACATATGTCAAATTTAATCAAATAATCCAAACAGGTAATAAGAATATGTCTAAAAAACTATCCGCAATTAAACTACTTAAAACTACGATTGCAACGACTGCCCTTGCGATGTCTTTTCAAACATACGCAGTAACACAAGCTTACTCTCAGGCAGGAATTTTCGAAGTTATTCACCCAGATGTAGAACAGGGTGAAGTCGAAATTGAAATACTAAACGGCGTTGGACTTGGAACCGTAGAAGATGGTGAAGAACGTTCTGTGCACGAATTTGCAATTGGTTATGGCTTCACAGATTACTGGAAGCTTACAGCAGCAATTGAAGTTGCAAACCCGCAAGGCGAAAACCCTGAAGTAGAAGCATTTGAGTTTGAAAACCTCTTGCTATTGTCAAAAGGTGGCCACGGCGAAGCTGATGAAGATGGTGACGAACACCACGATTTCACATTGGGTTTCTATACAGCTTTAGAAGTTCCTACAGAAGGTGGAATTAGCGAAGGCGGCATCGCATTTGGCCCAGTTATTGAAGCAGAATTTGGCGAGCTGGAATTTGTTGGTAACCTGTTTGCAGAAGTTCCATTTGCTGATGGAGAAGATGCAGGCCTTGCTTATGCAACGCAGCTCATATTGCCTGTGAGTGATAACTTTGGCATCGGCATTGAAAACTTCGGTGAGTTTGAAGGACTATTTGGCGAAAGAGGCGACGATGTGCACTTTGCAGGTCCAGGGTTTTACTGGGAAGCTGAACTGGGCAATGGTCACGTTATTGAGCCAAGAGTTGCTGTGTTGTTTGGACTAAATGACGCGTCTCCTGACGCAATTCTTTCATTCAACATCGAGTATAAGATTGGCCAAAATTAAAAACCAATCATAATACCAGTTCCTTTTTTCTTAGTCGGCATTAGTGAAAGAGCGAGTTGATGCTCATCTGAAAGGGCTTTGATAATGGCTAGTCCATAGCCATTGCCTTCAGCCTGCTCAGCTCCCTCTTTCAGCCGCACATTGCGCTTTAGCACTTGTTTAAATGCTTTTGCAGTCATCCCAACACCCGTATCATGAACCTCAAGACGGATTTGACCGTCAACTTTTTTCAACCCAAAAGTCACCTTACCCTTTTGCGTATATTTGATGGCGTTGGAAACAAGGTTTGAGGCAATCCGCATCAAAACCAAATCATCAACATCAACTTGATGTGTTGACTTTTGATATTCAAATTTTATGCCCTTGGCCTCTGCATCGGGTAAAAACATTTCATACACACTTGTAAGAATTTCATCTGAGGTAAGTTTACTTGTGGGCTTAATAACTTCCGTATTACCCCCATCTGCCAGATGATTAGATACAAGCTCTTCCAGATAACCAAATGTATGGCTGACATCTTCATATCCATTGCTCGCCTCTTTGCTTACCTGCATCATTTGATGCATCTTGAGACGAAGCGCATGCAGTGGCTGGCGAATGTCATGCATTGTATTTTCAATATGTTGATCTTTGACTTTTTCCGCGCGCAATAAATCCGTACCTAAGGTAAATCCAAATGACAGAATTAATAAAAAAGTACCAACCACGGTTAGAATACTGAGCATTACCCAATAGTAACTTGAATAGTAATTCTCGCCAGTCACCTGCTCGCCTATAAACACAGCAAACGGCGTTACGAATATTAGACACACCGCAATAAAGCCAAAGGCCACAGCCACACTTACAGATTGAATATCGCGACTTGCAAGCAGTGTTAGTCTATACGC
>CAZXZQ010000056.1:0-11989 GCA_964645215.1 uncultured Rhizobiaceae bacterium
CCAGGCTTTTATACTTTGGATCTGTATCAAAGAAACTATATACCATCGACAAGCCATTGCTCAGAACATCTGTCAGGGCAACAGCCTTTAATGGAGGCTGCTTTACAGAGTTTGCTTCATCTTCAGTTCTTTTATGCCGATATTCGAGCATCATTGTATTTACATGAGTATCTTCAACCATCATTGCATAATCAAGGGAGGTCATTTCAGCCATACCGCCACTAGAATGGCGGTCGTCAAGATAGTCGCGAAACAGGGCAAATTGCTCTTTTGTGGGTGAAGGAATAATTTTTTCACCACCGAGATTACGATTTGCATTCTCAATGCGCTTAAAAGATTTAGTGGATACAAATTCATCGACAATAATACGCACGGATATGCATGATTTGCAGGTTTCACACGCCGGACGATAGGCAATGTTTTGTGACCGCCTAAAGCCACCCTGACTAAGCATGTCATTTATTTCCGCCGCACGGTTTCCAACAAGATGTGTAAACACTTTTCGCTCTTCCCGGCCTTCTAAATAAGGGCAGGGAGCAGGTGTCGTTAGATAAAACTGTGGCGTGTCTAGAGAATGCCGCGTCATTGAGGGAACCTTTAATCGTGCAGAAAAGTGTACAGGAAAATTTTTAAAAATCTATTGTTCAAGATATTTTTTTAAAAACGGTTGCAGATCACGAAAAAGTAACTTGAAATTATGCACTTGGCCCTTGTACTAAATGCATGAGATTTATATAATAACCAGCATTATCATTGGTTAAATTTCGGGAGATTCTAATTTATGAAAAAATTTACATTCAAATACACATTAGCTGCTGCTGTTTTCATGCTATCTGGTTCAGCTTATGCTGCATGTACCGCACCTGCTGCAAAAGATGATCTAACAGAAGAGCAAATTGTTGAAGTGTTCAACTGTATCAAAGACGATCTACGCGCAGGCTATGCTAAAAGCGATAACCCTTGGGCAAAAGACTATTTAGGCTGGGGCAGAACATCTACACGTCCTGCAGCACCTGGTCCACACGGCAACCGCTTCCTGAATACAACCGTAAATGCAATTGGTTACAACGAGTACATCAAATATGATGATGAGCGTGAAGGTAACCCGATGCCAGTTGGTACTGTTATCGCTAAAGAAGTATTCAACGTGAACAAAAAGCTTGAAGTGAAAAAAGGTCAGCTTTTCTTCATGGAGAAAGTTGCAGCTGGTACTGCGGATGAATGGGGCAATTGGGTCTACTCAGCAATCAAGCCAAACGGTAAGGTTCAAAAGATCTCCCAAAAGTTCTGTCATGATTGTCATGGCGCATTCTCTGATCAGGATTCACTCGGTTATCCTGATGAAGACGTTCGCCTTCTAGCTAACTAAGAAATTTTTTCTATATAGAATTAAAAAGGCGGATCGTTTGATCCGCCTTTTTTGTTTGTGCGTTTAAGCCCGCTTTATTTTTCATGACGCCACCAAGTGAAGCCTGCCAATACCAAGCCAAAAACAATGTGCCCCCATAAGGCGACCCAAGTAATGCTGCTCCACCCTAGGAACGCCGGATTGCCTGCTACTAGGTGTGCCATAATATAAAGGGCGAATACCCAAAGCGCGATACCATATGCAATGCCAGTACCCCACCAAGGAACAAAGGGCGCAACGAGTTGCGAGATAGGTCTCGCAATGAACATATAGCCGATAGGGTAAGCAAGTAATCCGGTCAGCAAATGCATTGCATGGCCGATACCGTATTGCGCTATGAACTTGCTGCCTAAGCCTGTGATGACGCCAAGCGATTGGTTGGCAAGGGCTACTGGTGCAAGTTTAGCGCCTAGGAATGGTGATAATAGGGATTTTAACATTGGACTTATTGTTTGGCCGAACAAGTCAAATGCGAGAACTGCAAATGCGCCTGATACAATAAGTGTGGTTAGCGTATAAACATTAAGTTTGGGTATGAAATGCGATTTAGAAATATTAAAATCGGTATCAGGCTCTGCTGTCGTAATCATAAGTTTGGCTCCATAAAAATTTGCTAAAAAATTCTGATGCAGCTTACGTAATGATTATTGGAGCCTAAAAAAGCGATCTCACGTCGACGTTATTTCGTGTTACCGTTATAAGCGCTCAGCGTGTGCGTAAATGCACACTTTTTACATCAGGCATTATTGAGCCATTCAGCGACACGAGGCGCGAAATACGTTAAAACGGCATCGGCTCCAGCGCGCTTAAAACATGTAAGGCTTTCAAGAATAACGCGTTTTTCGTCTACAAAACCTTTTTTAGCGCCTGCCATAATCATCGAATATTCACCGGAGACTTGATATGCGATGGTTGGAACTCCAAATTCATCTTTAATACGCCTGATGATATCAAGATAGGGCATGCCTGGTTTGACCATGATCATGTCTGAACCTTCATCAATATCAAGCTGCGCTTCCCATAGTGCTTCATCAGAATTGGCGGGATCCATGAAATATGTGTTTTTGTCACCCTTTAGCAGGCCATCTGTACCAACAGCTTCGCGGTAAGGGCCGTAGAAGCCAGATGCGTATTTAGCCGTATAGGCAAGCGTTGCTGTATCATTAAAGCCAGCATTATTGAGCGCGTCACGAATAGCCCCCATGCGTCCATCCATCATTTCAGAGGCAGAAACAATATCAGCGCCTGCTTCCGCCTGTAACACTGCAGCCTTGCATAGTGTTTCGACTGTCTCGTCGTTTACGATAATACCGTCACGCAAAATACCATCATGACCATGATCCGTGAAAAGGTCTAGTGCCACGTCCGTAATTACGCCAACGTTAGGGGCCGCATCTTTAATCGCTTTGGTAGCGCGTTGGATAACGTTATCCGGGTTCAAAACTTCGGAGCCTGTTTGATTGCGCTTATTCATGTCAACGTTTGCAAAAATAGCGATAGCAGGAATACCAAGTTCTTCGGCACGTTTTGCCTGTGCGCCAACTCTGTCTACAGAATGGCGTTCAATGCCAGGCATGGTTGCAAGCGGTTCGCTAACACCTTTACCCTCACACAGAAACAGAGGCCAGATCAGGTCATCTGTTGAAAGCCTATTCTCGCGCATAAGTCTACGAGACCATTCAAAACGGCGATTGCGGCGCATACGGCGATTGCCTGTAATCTCATCAATACTGCGTTCCATAAATGATTATTCCTCTAGAAGATTTGGCTGTGTTGGAATTTCGCTGCTTTTAACATGCTTTTGACCCGATGTTTACTGATATTTGGGGTTTGTATGAGGCTCAATAAAAAAGAAACATGGAAAATTCAATAAATCTGAGATAAGTCGGATGAAACATGCCGGCCTAGTTAGAAAGATCGAAATGGCAACTCAAAATAATAATCTTACAACGTATAAGCTCTTATCAAAAATCCGAGCTGTTTTCTTTCGGTTACTCGCTGTGCTCATTATGATCTATGCGATTCAATACTGGTTGTTAATTGTTGGCTTTCATGGAGAAGGCGGCATGCGCTTTGATACGATGGAAACCCATTGGCGTATTGCCTCCAGCACATTGAGCGTATTACTGCCGATTGTGGCTCTCGGGTTATGGGGAATATATGCGTGGGGGCCTGCTTTATGGCTGATGGCCATCATTATTGAGGTGGTTATGTATGGAATATACCCAGAACTTTTTGGAGAGCGTCAGGTTTTGATTTCATTCCATCTTTTGTGCCTTGCTATTTTTATAGTGATACTCTTTCTTGAGCGCATAAAAAAAGGCGGTCCGAAACAGACCGCCTAATTATTTTTTAAGTTCAGGATCAGCTTATGATGCTTTTGCTTCTTCTTCTTTTTTACTCATCCATTTGGTGAGCTTTTCCTCAAACAGATTAGGTGAAATTGGCTTTGTGATATAATCATCCATGCCCGCATCAAAACACTCGTCTTCATCACCCTTAATGGCATGTGCAGTAACCGCAATGATTGGAATATGCTTGTCCGTTCCTTCTTCACGTTTGCGAATTTCTTTAGTTGCATCATGGCCATTCATAACTGGCATTGAAACATCCATACAGATGACGCGTGGGCTAAGTTCTTCATAAAGCTCGACAGCTTCAGCACCAGTAGATGCAATTGCGTAACTATATCCCAAGTCATCAAGTGTTTGTTTGAAAACAATTTGGTTTACTTCATTGTCTTCAGCTACCAAAATATCAACTGTCTTAGCCGTTGCTTTTTTAGGTGTTCTTTTTTCAACGACATCAGGTTTAACTGAATCATTGACAGGCGTTTGGGGTGCTGATTGTTTGTCCGCAATAGATTTTATTGCTTCTAAAGACCTGCCTTCAATCTTTGGCAGAGCAGCGGTTTCATCGTCATGCTCTTTTTTACCAGGTTTGGAAGCCAGTGATAACGCCATGCTAATGCCATTACGCGTTTCATTATCGCTTGACGTTGCGTCCTGTAGCACACTGATAATGGTATCAAATAAGACTGACGCACGCGCTGGTTTAACCAGGTGTCCTTGAATGCCAAGGGATGAGAAGTTTTTACCATCTTCCATTTGATCAACAGATGTAAGCATAATGATAGTTACGTTAGTGTAACGGATTTCTTCGCGAATCTTCTTGGCTAGATCTGCACCATTCATCTCTGGCATATGATAATCAAGAACAATACAAGCAGGAAGGTCTTCATCCTTTTCGATTGCATTTAGATATTCTAGTGTCTCAGCACCACTACCAGTTTCAGCGTGTTCAAAATTCCAAGAACTTAGATTTTCACTTAGAATAGTACGGTTAACCGCATTATCGTCAACAACCAGAATTTTGGAGCCACTTACTGCAACAGGCACAGACTTTACAGACATTTCTTCACCATGCACAGGAAGCTCGATCTCAAAACTAAATGTAGAGCCAGTGCCGATCTCAGACTTCACGTCAATTGTACCGCCCATCAAGCGAACAAGTGAAGAGGAAATTGCAAGGCCAAGTCCTGTACCTTCATGTTTACGTGTGGCACTTTCATCAACCTGACTAAATTTTTGGAAGATGTGTTTACACTTTTCTTCTGCAATACCAACGCCCGTATCTTCAATTGATATGCGAAGCTTTGCTACACCATCATCAACATCACCATTTACATCAACAAACACATGGCCCTGTTCTGTAAATTTAACTGCATTGCCAATTAGATTTGTAACAATCTGGCGGATGCGACCAACATCACCCACATACATTTGTGGTAGCTCAGGCGAGATACGCACGGCTAATTCAAGGTCTTTTTCAACAACCTTTGAAGATACAAGTGTTGCAACATCTTCAACTGCTTCAGAAATTTTAAACGGCGCAGGGTCAAGCTCCATTTGACCTGCATCAATTTTAGAGAAGTCGAGAATATCATTGATGATCGTTAGTAGAGCAGCACCTGACTTCACAATAATATCCGCAAATGTTTTCTGCTTCGTATCAAGGTCTGTTTTCATAAGCAGCTCAGCCATGCCCATCACACCGTTCATCGGTGTGCGGATTTCATGACTCATATTTGCTAAGAATTCAGATTTCGCACGATCAGCAAGCTCAGCGCGTTTGCTTTCTTTTTCTGCAAATCGTGTTTTCTCAATAAGTTGTCCCAAAACTTTTTGGATGAAGTAGTCAAGAGGAATAAAAATAAATATGGCCAGAAACCCAAGTGCAATAAGGGTGATAAATAAGAAATTTTCAAGTAAATCACCTTGAATTTTTGTCAGAGTATTTTCTTGCTCATTTAATTCGCTTAGAGCTATCGTATTGCTTTCGGATAGAAGGTTTTCATACTCGAATGAAAATTTACGCGCAACCCAATGGATATCAGCAAGAGTGTGTGCATCTTCAACAAGTTTAGTATTAAAATAATCATCATAAGGCTTGAAGGCGTTTTTATTTTGAATAAAAACATTAGAAGAGCTTGTTATTTTTTCTTTAATTTGGCTGCTAAGCTTACTCCAGCTAGTTTTTACAAGTTCTAAATCTTCAATTGCTTTTCTTTGATAGTATAAAATTGATTTTTGATGTGAATTTACATCTCGATGAATTGGCTGATTGCGAATAATCGCTTTTCGCTCTTCTAAATTTTTATTGCGCAGTAAAATCTCGAGAAGAGGATTTGATATTTTATCAGGGGTTTGATTGCCTATACGTTCCGAACGTATATGTAAAAGTCCCATTGACCTATCTAGTTGCGCTAAGTGAATAGACGCATCTCTTATTTGCGTAACCTGATTGTCTAGATTTTTTTGGTCATAATAAAATTTGGCACAAATTGTAAAAACTGTTACGAGCGTGAATATATAGCTGGCACGCAAGATCCATGATGTGATCTTCCAGCGGTCAAGTTTATTAGTTTGCATTAGATTGCCCTGTAATTACCCCAGATATGATGAACAAACACTAATCAAACGGGGTTAAATATTCCTGAATGAATTTACATCAATTGTTTGTTCTGCTGTTTTTAGTAATTATTCATTTAAAACAATGATTTAAAATGTGTTTATTGAATCTCCACACGACAAGTCTCGGTGTAGGAGTTTATTTACCAATAAATTCAAATAGCGCTGGTAACTTTAAATTAATCTTACAGCTTAATTCGAATTTTAGACGATTGGTTTAGAAAGGTGTCAGAGCAGGAGGAAACAATCCTGCCATAAATAAAAACAGAGAGGCATATTATGAGCAACATTCCAGAGATGGCCGGAAAGGCTATCGAGCCTTCTTTCGAAGGGGACATCAAAACACTTTACTTGGATTCTTTAACATTGGTTGAGCGCCTACACCGTCGCTTGCTTGATGTTATTAAAGACGAGTTTGACAGACGCGGCCGCAGCGACATTAATGCTGTGCAAGCGCTTTTGCTATTTAACATTGGTAATACTGAACTTACAGCGGGCGAATTGCGCTCTCGTGGTTACTATCTTGGTTCAAACGTTTCTTACAATCTTAAGAAACTTGTAGATCAAGGTTTCATCAACCACCAGAAATCACGCGTTGATCGTCGTTCTGTTCGCGTTAGCCTTACTAAAACAGGTATGGAAATTGCTGGCATTGTAAATGAACTTTACGAGCGTCACATTGAATCTGTTGAGCAGGTTGGAGGCATCAGCAATGAAGAATTTTCTAGAATGAACCAGTCTCTTAAAAGACTTGAGCGTTTCTGGACAGATCAAATTCTATATCGTTTGTAATTCTATAACTTTGGCTGAAACGGAATCGTTTTAGCCAAAATACATAGCTAAATTCAAAGGCATATGGCGTTGTTGGGGTGATAAAAGTCCTGCAACGTCCTGAGTCACATAAATTTGATGGAAAAAGCCCGCTATATTTAGTGGGCTTTTTTTGTATAAATGCCTGAAAAGTTTGTTCTTTATACCCATCCTGCACATTTTGGCCTAATTTCCGTTCTACTTACTTAAAAAAGTGATGTGACTCCATGGTTACGTATTTGTTAACTACGGATGAATTACTATATGTGCCATAAGAAACTGCTTCTTGCCCAAGAATTCTCTAAAGCAGGAAGTTCATGATGATTGATAGACATTAGAGTGTGATATTTAAAATGGATAGAAGAAAATTTCTTAAAGGCATGACAGCAGCAAGTGGAGCATTGGCTTCAACATCAGCGCTTGCAGAAAACCCTATTGCTTCAATCATTAAGTCATCTAACCGGGGTAATTGGAATGATGATTTTGATGCTCGCAAGGGAGATGCAAAATTATCATCAACAAACACACCGATTTTCTCGCCTAGAACATCTGTATCTATTCAAAATTCAATTCAACAATATCGTCAGATAGCAAGTAATGGCGGCTGGCCAATTGTACCCGCAAACAAAAAGCTTCGTTTGGGTGCTGAATCACGAAATGTTCGCTTCTTACGTGAGCGTTTGGTTGCATCAGGTGACTTAGATAAAAGCGCTGGACGCTCTGAAGTATTTGATACGTGGGTTGAAGGTGCCGTAAAACGTTTTCAGGCGCGTCATGGCCTACCACCAGATGGTGTTATCGGCAAATACACATTTGCTGCAATGAATATTCCTACAAGCATTCGTCTTGGCCAGCTTGAAACAAACCTTGTGCGCTTGCGTTCAATGTCTGGTTTCCTAGGTGACCGCTATGTGATGGTAAACATTCCTGCTGCTCAGATTGAAGCTGTTCGTGGCGGCCGTGTTGAATCTCGTCATACCGCTATTGTTGGCAAGATTGATCGTCAATCTCCAATCATCGCTTCTAAAATATTTGAGCTAAACCTCAATCCTTACTGGACTTCGCCTAAATCTATTGTGCGTAAAGACCTTATTCCGCTAATGCGTAAGGACCCTGAGTATCTAACACGCAATAAAATCCGTATTTTTGACTGGAATACAGATCAAGAAATTCCACCGCAAAGCATTGACTGGAATACGGATGAAGCCGTCAACTTCAAATTCCGTCAGGAGCCAGGCAAGATTAATGCGATGGGGTCTGTTAAAATTAACTTCCCGAACCCGCACGCAGTTTACATGCATGACACACCACAACAAAGTGTGTTTTCTAAGCTTCTTCGTTTTGAATCATCTGGTTGTGTGCGTGTACAAAACGTTCGCGACCTTATTACTTGGCTTGCGAATGAAACTCCGAGTTGGGATCGTCGCCAGCTTGAACGCACGATTGAATCGGGTGAGCGCATTGACGTAAGGCTAGGTGCACCAGTGCCCGTTTACTGGAACTACATCACTGCTTGGTCTACTGAAGAAGGCGTTGTTCAATTCCGTGACGACATTTATGGTCGTGATGGTGCTGAGCAACTTGTTTCATCAAACTGGAACTAATTCGTAGCTTTTTAGCCTAGTTAAAACTTCAAACACATTTAGATGTGCCAATATGCCCACGGTTAATACGATTTTCCGTTTTCTAATTCGTATTTGCTGCGCTATGTAGCGTTTTAAAGATATGCTACGTAAGTATGGCGTGTCATTACGCACTAAATTCAATTTTGAGGTAAATCATGTCTGCTAGTCTAGATTCATTCTTTAATTCCCCTCTCAGTGAGGTTGATCCTGAAATTTATGACGCAATCAAGAATGAACTTGGCCGTCAGCGCAACGAAATCGAACTGATAGCCTCAGAAAATGTTGTTTCTCGTGCGGTGCTTGAGGCGCAAGGCTCAATCATGACCAATAAATATGCTGAAGGATATCCGGGTAAGCGTTATTATGGTGGTTGTGAATTTGTCGATGTTGCAGAAGAACTTGCAATTGAGCGCGCAAAGAAGCTTTTTGGCTGTAACTTTGCCAATGTACAAGCAAATTCAGGTAGCCAAATGAACCAAGCCGTGTTCTTGGCTCTCCTTCAGCCGGGCGACACATTTATGGGGCTTGACCTTAACTCAGGCGGCCATCTTACGCATGGTTCTCCAGTTAATACGTCCGGCAAGTGGTTTAACGTCGTATCATACGGTGTGAGTGAAGACACACACCAGCTTGATATCGAAGAAATTGAACGCACTGCAATGGAACATAAGCCAAAGCTTATCATTGCTGGTGGTACAGCCTATTCTCGTGAATGGGATTGGGCGGCATTCCGCCGTATTGCAGATGCAATCGGTGCTTATTTGCTCGTTGATATGTCTCACATTGCGGGTCTTGTGGCGGCAGGTGTTCACGAGTCACCAATTGCACACGCACATGTTTGTACAACAACAACGCATAAATCTTTGCGTGGCCCTCGCGGCGGCATGATCCTTTGTAATGATGAAGCTTTGGCGAAGAAATTTAATTCAGCAGTCTTTCCTGGTCTTCAGGGTGGTCCACTTATGCATGTGATCGCTGCGAAAGCCGTTGCATTTGGTGAAGCACTTCAACCAGAGTTTAAAGAGTACTCACAGCGCGTAAAAGACAATGCACGTGCATTGGCAAAATCCTTGATGGATAACGGTCTTGATATCGTTTCTGGTGGCACAGATAATCACTCAATGCTGGTTGATCTTCGCCCTAAGAAAGCGACAGGCAAGGCTGGTGAAGCGTCACTTGTGCGTGCTGGTTTGACCTGTAATAAGAACGGCATTCCATTCGACCCGGAAAAGCCTTTTGTTACATCAGGCATTCGCCTTGGTTCTCCGGCTGCAACCACTCGTGGGTTTGGTACAGAAGAGTTCACCGAAATCGGCAATTTCATCACGGAAGTACTTGATGGCTTGATGGTTGCCAATGATGCCGATGCAAATCAGGCTGCCGAAGCTGCAGTTCATGCCAAGGTTGTGGAAATGACAAACCGTTTCCCGATGTATTCTCATATGTAACTGGCATTGCGCGTTACTCGATGTTAGAAAACCTCAGATAGATTATCTGAGGTTTTTTTCTTTGCACTGCCCATATTGTTCCAACGATGACACACAAGTTAAAGATTCCCGCTCGACTGAGGATGGCAACGCCATTCGTCGTCGTCGGATTTGTTCTGCTTGTGGTGGCCGCTTTACTACATTTGAACGCGTACAGTTAAAAGAATTGATGGTTCTTAAAAAGTCTGGCAAACGTGTGCCGCTTGATCGCGATAAGCTCATGAAATCAATCTCAACAGCAACGCGCAAGCGTGATCTGGATGCAGAAAAATTAGACAAGATGATTACAGGTATTGTGCGCCAGTTGGAATCTCAAAGTGAAGGTGACATTACCACAGATCAAATCGGTAAACTGGTGATGGATGGCCTCAAGCAGGTCGATGAAGTCGCCTATGTGCGCTTCGCTTCCGTGTATCGTGATTTTCAGGAAGCAAAAGATTTTGAAGGCTTTTTGAGCGAAATGGAAGTGGAGGGTATTTAATGGCTTCTCTTCCTAAACGTATGGTCATGGAACTCGGCATGGGTACAGATATTCGTGGTTCAGATTATACCAAGGCCGCAACACGTGCCGTTCATAATGCGCTTCGTCAAAACTCGCTTGTCGTTGCAGATGCATTTGGCTGTTCACGTGATGATATGATCGTCGATATTCATATCGGTGTACAAGAGCCTGATGAAGTAGATAAGGATGCAGTTGCTGCGATGTTGCCCTATGGCAAGGGCAGCGTGAAGGTTGTTAAGGGCGGCATGGACACTGCCAAAGATGATGGCACACGTGGCACAATCATGGCGAATGCAGCATTGATTGTTTATCTAAACTTGCCTGAAGATGTAGAGTGGATAGCATGAGCAACCTCAAACGCATCATCCTTGAAATGGGTACTGGCAACGACCTTTATGGCCAAGATTATACAAAGGCTGCCAAACGTGCCGTACAAGATGCCATTCATCATTCATCACTTACGCTTTTTAAAAGCCTGGATATTGACCCTGAACTTATGCAGATTGAACTTAATCTAGCAGCGCAGGAACCTGAGAAAATCAATCTAGAGGAAGTCGCAAAGGAATTACCCTATGGGCAAGTTACGCCAAAGGGTGTGTTTGGCGGTTTGAACATTCATGACGAAGTCACCGATAGAATAAGTGTGATTGTGAATGCCGGGATTATTGTGCGATTACCTATGAAGTAATTCATAAGGGAAATAAATTGAAATCGATTTTCAAAATTGTTCTGGCAGGAAGTCTTGCATGTGTGGCTATGACATCGAGCTTGAATGCAGCGCAAGTGTGGACAAATTTCAATCCAAAATCGCATGGCTCAGATAGTTTGATGTCGCGATGTTTTTCTTCAGCACAATTAGCCGGTAAGCCGGGCGAAAAGAAAACCAGAAGACGAGGCAAGGGAGCTTATCTTGCCCCTCCTGAGATTAAACGGCCTCAAACTGCCAAGGCTGAACTTGCAAGCGGGTTTCGTGGCTCAATTCGCCGCGTAAATACGAATGGGCGTAAGCTTGTGGCGCTTGGCTTTGATATTGGCGAACAGAACAATGATTTTGCCGGTTATGACGCTGAGATTATCGATTTTCTTCGCAAACACAAAATTCGCTCAACCATGTATGTCGGTGGAAAATGGATGGCTACCCATCCTGAACGCGCCCAACAATTGATTGCTGACCCGCTTTTTGAAAT
>CAZXZQ010000057.1:0-11947 GCA_964645215.1 uncultured Rhizobiaceae bacterium
TCATTGCCGACTGTTGACGGAGAACCTTCTTTCCCCTTACCTTATCATCACAACAAAATAAGGGAGAAACATATATTATGTCGTTTATTTCAAAAGGATTGAAGACAATTGCAGCTGCTGCCGTTTTGGTTGGTAGTTTTTCACTTGCAGCTGTCGCACAAGATATCAAGTTCTTTACAATTGGTACAGGCGGCACAGCCTTTACTTACTACCCAGTAGGCGGTGTTATTGCGAATGCAATTTCCAAGCCTCCTGGTTCGCGTGAATGTGGTCAAGGCGGCTCATGCGGCGTTGATGGCTTGATTGCATCTGCAGTTTCATCACGTGGTTCAGTTGATAATGTAAATGCTATTATCTCTGGTCTTCGCAATTCAGGTTTTGCACAATCAGATGTTGCGTTCTGGGCGTATACAGGCACAGGCACAATGGAAGGCCAAGAGCCGGCGAAAGATCTGCGCACTATTGCTGCATTGTTTGAAGAACATATTCACCTTGTAGCGCTCGCAGACAGTGGCATTAACTCAGTTGCTGATCTTAAAGGCAAACGCGTTTCGCTTGACGAGCCAGGTTCAGGTACGTTTGTAGATGCAAATCTCATTCTAGATGCGAATGGTCTTTCTGTTGATGATATTTCACCAGAAGCACTTAAAGGTGCTGCTGCCGCTGAAGCACTACGCAATGGCAAGATTGATGCGTTTTTTGCAGTAGCAGGTTTCCCTACAGGTGCTGTAGTTGAACTTGCATCAGCAGCTAAAATTAAACTTGTACCTATCGATGGTGATGGCGCAAAAGCATTGACCGATAAGTATGGTTTCTTTGCTGCAAGTGACATTCCTGCTGGCACATATGAAGGTGTTGCAGGCGTTTCAACTGTTGCCGTTGGCGCACAATGGTTCACATCCGCCAAGGAAGATGAAGAGCTTGTATACAACATTACCAAAGCACTTTGGAATGATGAGTCTCGCAAGCTTTTGGATGTTGGCCACGCAAAAGGCAAGACAATCACGCCTGATACAGCACTAAATGGTGTTGGTGTTCCACTTCATGCAGGTGCTGAGCGTTTCTATAAAGAAGCTGGCTTAATTAAGTAATCCAGATGATCATATGAAAACTTCTAAGCCCGGGCATATATGTTCGGGCTTTTTTTTATTAACATCCAAGAAAGTTTAAAATAGTTTCACTTGTGCGATCAGAAAAAATTAGCGCATGATGGAGAAAAGCGGAGGGATACACATGTCAGCTCAAAACAACGACGCATTAAAAGATGTCGAATTAAGCGAAGAAGAGCTGGCAAAGCTGGAACGTAAATACGATTCAGAATCTGCGTTTCGCCCTACTGGCCCAAAGATGGGCATGATTATCACAACCGCCTTAGTGGCGATGACACTCTTTCATGTGTATCAGGCTGGCTTTGGCACAACGCGCGAACTGCTGCGTTTTGGTGTACATTTAGCATTTGTTCTTGGTTTGACTTTTCTGCTCTTTTCATGGCGCAAGGATATTAACACTGAACTGCCCAAAAAGACTTGGTATCGGATTGACGGTGTAAACATCCTCGATATTATCCTTGCCATATTAGCAGTCGCAGCAGCGCTTTATTTGCCACTTCTGCCACCCGCAGAAGCAGCAGCACGAGCAGGCAATCCAAATTTCACAGATACATTTATGGGTTCGGTTGTTTTACTATTTACATTAGAAGCCGCAAGACGTTCTATCGGCCCCACGCTTCCAGCCATTGCGTTGATATTCGTCCTTTATGCAATCTTTGGGCGATATGCACCCGGGCCGCTCATCCATGCTGGCGTCAGTTGGTCTGGTTTCGTTGATGGCATTTATGGAAACCAAGGCATATACGGGATTGCGATTGGCGCAATGGCCAAATACGTATTCCTGTTTGTGGTGTTTGGGGTGTTGGCAACACGCATTGGGCTAGGGCAATTATTTATTGATTTAGCAACTGCAATTGCCGGTAGATATTCAGGCGGCCCAGCCAAGGTTGCGATTTGTGCTTCAGCCTTCATGGGCAGTATTTCAGGTTCTTCAATTGCTAATACCGTAACAACAGGGTCACTCACCATTCCCGCCATGAAAAAGGTGGGCTACCCGCCGCACTTTGCCGGTGCTACCGAAGCAACCGCATCAACGGGCGGGCAGATTACACCACCTGTGATGGGTGCAGCAGCTTTCATTATGGTCGATTACCTCAACATTCCATTGCGTGATGTTTTGGCCGCAGCACTCTTTCCGGCATTGCTGCATTATTTTGGCATATTTATCATGGTGCATTTGGAAGCTAAAAAGCTTGGCCTACGTGGCTTGCGCGCAGAAGAATTGCCGAAAGTGGTTCTTGTATTAAAAGAACACTGGCTAGCTGCCATTCCGCTCATTGTACTGCTCTACTCTATATTCTCTGGCCGAACACCCGATTACGCAGGTTTTTATGCCATTATCGCATGTATTGTTATCGGCTTTATAAAACCTAATAATCGCATGACCGTAGCAGGCTTGTGGGACGCACTTGCCATAGGCGCTCGCAGCACAATTGCAATCGGGACCGCAGCTGCCTGTGTGGGTATTATTGTGGGTGTCATCACCCTATCAGGATCAGGGTTTCGTATTGGCGGCATTGTTATTCAAACAGCAAATGATCTAGCGAGCTTCTTCTCAACCCTATGGCCATTTAATTATTTTGACCTTCAACAATGGGCATTGTTCTTCTCGCTTGTGTTGGTTGCAATGGCATGTATCGTTATGGGGGCTGGCGTGCCAACAACCGCAACCTATATTATTCTGGTTTCCGTAACTGCCGGTGCATTTCAAATCTTGGGTGTGGAACCGATCGTAGCGCATTTCTTCGTCTTCTATTATGGCGTGCTAGCAGACATCACCCCACCGGTTGCACTTGCAGCTTATGCGGCGGCTGGCATAGCAGGTTCCAATCCATTTAAAACCGGTAACACAGCCTTCCGGTTAGGCATTGCAAAGGCATTGGTGCCGTTTGTGTTTGTCTACTCTCCGGCTCTGTTATTGGTCGCAGATGGTTTTACCTGGTGGTTGTTTGCAACCACACTTGCTGGCGCAATGCTCGGCATAGGAAGTTTGGGCATCGCCTTTTCAGGTTTCTGGCTTGTGCCAATGAAAGCAGTTGAACGCTGGTGGATGGCTCTCATATCTTTCTTGTTTATAGCACCTGGCGTAACAACCTTAAGCATTGGCCTATTGCTTGCAGCACCAGTTTTAGCGCATCAGATTATGATGCGTAATCGAATGCCAAAAACGGCTGAGTAACTTTATTCAGCCGTTGGGTATGCAGCACGAAATGCAGGCAATTCTTCGCATGATTTCTTTGCCTTTAGAATATTCGGACAATTGCTGTAATCCGCACCCCAGCGATCTGCATTATAAAGCTGTGGCATGAGGCAAATATCTGCGAATGACACTTTATCACCACAGCAAAATGCACCATCAAATTTACGGATCATTTCTTCAAATGCAGCAAGGCCCGGCGTAATGAAATGCTGCATCCAGTCAGTGCGCCCAGGCTCTTCGCCCTTGGTTGCATATCCTACAACGCCTAAATTGCAAACTGGATGAATATCTACTGCTATTGCCATGGCGGCAGCCTGAACCGCAACTTTTTCTTTTGGGTCGCTTGGCAACAGGTTCAGACTCCTTGTGTCATTCAGATATTCAATAATTGCTAATGACTGTGTTAAAACCAACCCATCAATTTCTAGCGTTGGCACTAGCCCTTGAGGGTTTTGTTTTAAATATGCATCTGACTTGTGATCTTTTTTCAAAAGATCAACAACGACTGAATCATATTCAATGCCAGCTAGATTAAGTACTATACGAACACGGTAAGAAGCCGATGAACGCCAATAGTCATGCAAAATTATTTTATTACTCATCACTTTTATCTTTCTACAATTCCGAATTCTTTTAAAATTTCTTGTGTGTGCTCACCTAATTTAGGCGCACCTCTTTTTATTAATGCTGGTGTTTTTGAAAAACTAGCTGGCGCCTTTGCCTGACGTAATCTCCCCGCATGTGGATGATCTGTTTCAACCAGAATTCCATTAGCGACTACTTGAGGATGCTGACGCATTTGCGTTCGTGTTAAAACTGGCGCACATGGAACGCCTGCCCCATCCAGAAGTTTCAAAATCTTATCCACCTCATACTCCAAGATCGAATCCTGAATTTCTTGTAAGCGTGCATCCTTATTAATCTCTCTAAGAGCAGCAGTGGCGAAGCGTTCATCTTCTAGAAGCGCTTCACGTCCAACCGCCTCACAAAATGCACGCCACTGCTTGTCCTGCATAACCGCAACGCTGACAAAGCCGTCTTTCACCTCGTATATCAAATCGATAAATGATTGCGCGCGTTCTATTTCCAACTCTTCTCCGACAAATGTATGCCCGCCCATATCTGAGCCCCAAAGGAAAGAGATAATCGTGTCCAGCATAGAGAGCTTGATATGCTGACCCTCGCCTGTGCGTTCACGATGGAAAAGAGCGGCTGTAATTGCCTGACTTGCCTGAATGCCAGTAAGCTTATCAGGGAGAATAGTTCGCACCAATTTTGGCCGCTCTTCGTCTGAACCAGCTTGAATTGTTGTAAGAGAAGAAAGCGCTTGTATGAGGGGATCATAAACCGGCTTTTGCGCATATGGCCCTTCAAAACCAAACCCGGCGATTGATACATAAACAATAGAAGGATTATGTTTTCTAATAGTCTCTTCATCAATGCCAAGACGCTCAACCACACCCGGGCGATAGTTATGAATAAACACATCTCCTTTTTGTGCTAACTGAAAAAGAGTGTCCATCCCTTCTTCAGATTTAAGATCAAGAACTATGGAGCGTTTATTACGGTTGTTATTTAAGAATGCAGCTGAAAGTTCATTTCGTCTAGTTGCAACATGGCGGGCAAAATCACCGCCCGGTGCTTCTACCTTAATAATATCTGCACCCTGATCACCTAAAATTTGCGTTGCTGATGGGCCTGATACAACAGTGGTCAAATCGATAACGCGAATGCCAGTTAATGGTCCCTGCATTTCTTACTCCAAGGCAATAGAAAATATCTGGCCTTCAGAGTGCAATAAAAAAGTGATTTCAACAAGTTATGACGAGACAAAAAATGCCGCCCATGCAGAGCGGCATAATTTTATTTTGATGGTATTAACTGTCTGCCACATGTCTTAATTGTTCATCTAGCGTCGCACCAGTAGAGGTTACCTCCTGCGTATTCGCTAATGCTTCAATTTTACCTGTCTTAGTAGAAATCCTGACCAACTTTTCAACCGTTGTACCATCGTCCATAATAGCCATGACTTTCAGATCGATGAATTCAATATCTGTGGGAACCTTGCCCATGATATGTCCATTGCGCACATCTTCTAACCATACGGGTAATGCGCCACCATCAACCAATGTGGTCCTGAAGTAGTTGATTTTGCTCTCCCCAAGATTACTCAAGAAATCGCTCATATTAATATGAAGTATCTCATCAAAGATTAAGGTCTGAAGACCTATGCGCTCAAGTTCAACATCTGCCAACTCTTCTAGATTGCTCGCAAAATTAATCGTATCACCAAGTGCTGTGTTCGTGTCAAATACTTGTGCAATCGCAGAGCCTCTAATATTTGGATCGAGCATTTCATCAACACCCCAACCGTCTTCAAGACCTGCAATAGACCCTATCCCTTCATCAGAACCAATTTCTGAATTGGAACCAAGGCTATCAACTGTATTTACAGTTTCCAGTATAACACTAGAGGCCGTAATTGCATTAAACTCGCTGTCTAGACTATTAATGCTATTTACCGTATCGCTAATAACTCCAGTCTCACTGATAGCTTCAAAACCAGAATTTATAGCACGCTCTCCAGATGGCAATTCAGTCATTCTGCTTGGTGCCATATTAAGGCTCGGCTCAGTTACAACTGTTATTACATACTCTGCTGCAGTTGAAACTAGTCCATCATTATCCGTCACTGTGAATAGTATTGTAACATCGCCTCCAGAACCAAATGCAGGTCTGAAAATTAGGTTCTGCGCATCACCAGATAGGATTGGCATGCCAGCAATTACAGGCACTCCATTTGGCAAGAACAACACACCTTCACTCGCTGACGGCAATGTCGTCACAGTAACAAAGTCTACTGTGCCATCGATATCACTGCCCGCTAGGTTGATTGGAACTTCTCCACTATCGACGCCTTCTGCTGATGATGGATTAGCAATCGGCGCATCATTAACACCAACAACGGTATACGTTGCGACTGCAGTATCCGTTCCGCCTTCACCATCATCGATTTGATAAACGATTGATGTTGTGCGTGTTACGCCTACTGAAAGTTCTTCAAACTCACCATTCGGGTCAAAACGGAAATCACCATTTGCGTCAACAGTGAACAAGCCGCCTCGACTGCCTACCACTGGTGCCGCCACTCCACTGTCATTTGCCAGTGAAGCAAGATCGCCTTCGTTTGAACCAGAACCAACGCGCGTAACCGTAATCATATCTCCATCAGGATCTTGATCTACACCCTTGGAATTATCCGCAAATAGATTACCGCTTGTTATCGTATCCTCATCGCCTGTCAGCGCATCATTTTGAGCAACAGGTGCCGGATTAGTTACATTAAAAGCAACTGGTATGGTGACTTCGGTATCAGGATCGTTAGGATCAGTACGTGCTGAAACAAGAACAACATAATCGCCATTTCCAGTTACCCCACCCTGACTTGCAGAATTATCAATTGTACCAGTAACTTCACCTGTACTTGGATTAATGGACAATCCTGCTGGTAAACCGGTTGCAGCAAATGTGAGCATTGCACCATTATCAATACCGCTAAAGGCATTTGATAAATCAATTGGTGTAACTGACTCGCCATCTTCCAAGTTTTGCGGCGCAATCGAAGGCAAAGCACCCAAACCATCCGGTGTGTCTGTAACATCTACCGTTACAATCGCAGTATCTGTACCGCCATTTCCATCATCAACCGTATAGGTAAATGTGTCCATGCCGATAAAGCCTGCGTCAGGTGTGTATGTTACAGTGCCATTAGAGTTGATCACAACCGTGCCGTTCGCAGGCACACCAACTGAAGAGACCGTTAACGGGTCGCCATCAGGATCGCTGTCATTAGCCCTCAATTCCAGATTTACCGGTATAGAAGGTGTTGTTTCCGCAATATCATTAGACGCAACTGGATCAGGATTGTTCACAGTAAAGGTGAACGTTTCAGAAGCAAGATTACCATCTGGATCTGTTGCCGTAACAGTTACGGTGTACGGACCATTTTGCGATGCATTTGGATCAATAACACCCGTGATTTCACCTGTTGCCGGATTAATCTCTAAACCTTCTGGAAGACCAGTTGCAGTGAATGTTAAAACCTGACCGTCTGGCTCATCAAAATTATCCGACACATCAATTGAGATCATGTCACTGTCATCCGCCATTTGATCTGGCAGTGGTGTATCAACGAGCGGAGCATCTGGAATAGCCGCGCCAACTTCAATCGTTACTGTAGCAGTATCAGTTCCACCATTACCATCATCAATTGTATAGGTGAACGTATCTGGCCCTGAATAACCTGCATTCGGCGTATAGGTAACAGTACCATCCGGGTTGATTACAACGGTACCATTTGTTGGCGTAGCAACCTCAGTCACTGTCAGCTCGTCACCATCTGGATCATTGTCATTGCCACGCGGATCAAACATTACTGCCGTATCTTGTGGTGTCGACAGCTGATCATCACTTGCCGTAGGTGCAGGATTCGTAACACTGTAGATAAATGTATCTGAAACCAAATTACCATCTGGATCAATAACCGTTACCTCAACAGTGTATGGTCCTGCTTGCGATGCACTTGGGTCAATTGTACCGGTAATAATGCCCGTATCAGGGTCAATCTCAAGTCCCGGCGGCAAGCCAATCGCTGAGAAGGTTAGCGTGTCCATATCAGGGTCGCTAAAGCTGCCAGATATATCAAATGGCACAATCATTTCACCATCAACACCTGATTGGTCAGGCACTTCAACATCAACGATTGGCGCAGTTGGGCTAACAGAGCCCACATCAATTGTTACGGTTGCTGTATCCGTTCCACCTTGACCATCATCAATCGTATACATGAATGTATCTGGCCCTGTATAACCCGCGTTTGGCGTATAAGTAACAGTACCATTTTCATTGATCACGACCGTGCCATTGGCAGGTGCAGTTGTTTCTGTAATAAAGATTGCATCGCCATCCGGATCAACATCATCAATAAGTAGATCAACCGTCAATGCTTCATCTTGTGGTGTAACAAAGCCATTATCAATAGCATCTGGAGCTGGATTCGTTACTTCATACAAGAAGCTCGTCGTTGCAACTTCACCTCCCGGCGTTACTGCGGTAACGTTTACAACAAATGGTCCGCTTAACGATGAACTTGGATCAAATGTGCCCGTGATCAAGCCTGTTGAAGGATCGATTACCAAGCCTTCTGGCAATCCGTTTGCGCTAAAGGTTAGCGGATCACCATTTGGATTATTAATTCCAGGCGTTGGGTCAATTGGTATAATTACTTCACCATCTACACCGGTTTGATTAGGTAATGGGCCCGTGACAATTGCTGGATCAATTTCACCGGTTACAGTGACTATTACGGTTGCTGTATCTGAACCGCCATTATTGTCAGAAATAACATAGGTTATTGTTGTGGTTCTGCTCTCACCTGGTGCAAGCGCATCAAATTGACCGTTTGGATCAAAGCTATAGGTACCATCTTCATTTATTGTGAAGAGCCCTCCCGATGAACCTGCAACTGGTTCACCAACACTGTTCGGATCATTATTGACCTGAGCCACAACAAGCGTGTCACCATCAATATCACTATCAACCTCATTGCCATTATCATCCATCACATTGCCAGTAATCAACGTGTCCTCATTTGTAGTGAGCACATCATCCTGCGCGAGTGGCGCATCATTTACTGGCGTTACGGTGATATTGATATTTGCGTTAGATGTTTGATCGTTCAAGTCGGTCAACACATAAGGAATTGTCACATTACCATTGAAATTTTCCGTTGGTGTGAACTCAAGCCTTGCTGCCTCTGCTGCTGACAGTGTTGCACCATTTGCTACCGTTACTGGAGCGCCACCACTATCCAGTGTATAGGTCAATATACCTTCAACTGCTATTGGTGCAGTGGTGATTGTAATGTCCGCCACGTCATCCGTACCGGCACCTGTATCATCATTGCCAATCGGATTGACATTGGTTGCTGGATCATCCTCGTTTATCGTGATCAGATCGTCATCGGCATCCGGCGTCGGAATAACCGTTATCACCGCATTTGCTGAAGATGATGTATCCCCATCATCATCGGTTACCGTAAATGGGATTGTTACAGTGCCAAAGAAGTCCTCCGTTGGCGTGAATAATAATGTTGCTATCTCAGCTGCCGATAAAGTACCGCCGCTTAATACAACAATCGTGTCACCTGTACCATCTTGCGTATAACTCAATACGCCTTGAGCTGGTGTCGGCACTGTTATCACAGTCACACTTGTAACATCGCCATCGATATCTGTACCAGTTAATGGGACATTTACTGCAGTATCTTCATTTGTTGTGAAGGTAGCAGGTGTTGCAACAGGCGGATTGTTCGTGTCGCGGAATTCCAGATCAGACGTTAATGGCGTTGCATCATTGGTAGAACGATTTGCTACTGCTTCATTTGCATTAGTTTCATCAAGTGTATCTATGAGGTTGAAGTTTGTATAATCACCATCAGCGCCACCATCATCACCGATAATGTTCTGATCATTAACGTCAAAACCGTCATCAGCATTATCGCCTTCAAATTCATCAAATAAACCATCACCATCAACATCATTGGTTACATCCGATAAACCTTGCGCCGTAAACAACCCAAGACCGGCTTCAACTGTATCTGAAATGAAGTCATTATCAGCATCTGTATCAACATAGTCAGCACCATCAGAAGCGCCGTCAGTATTAACCGGTGTCAAACCAGCGCTACCTGAACCATTCCCAGCTTGTGATCGGTCATAATTGTCATCAAGACCATCACGGTCCAAATCTATAAATGAGCCGCCAATATCAGGATTGCCTGTGCCGGAAGGTGCTATATAGCCAGCAGTTGTTTGTGCTTCAACATTATCCGTAATGCCATCATTATCAGAGTCTAGGTCGAGACTGTTGATAATGCCATCACCATCCGCATCTGTTGAAATACGAATATTATCAAGTGCAAAACGCTCTGTAGCATCTACACCTTCTTCAGGGCTTAATTGGCCAGCAAAAATTACATTATCCAAATCATTGTCTGAAGCAGCATTTATCAACTCATACTGGAATTCAAAACGCAGAAGGTTTGTTAGAACATCCTGTAATTCAGCATCTGTTACGCCAAATGATTCTCCGAATAATTGCACTGTAAGTGTCTGGAATTGTCCAGACGCAGTCAAGTTAAAGTCAGGTGCAATGGTTGCTGAAACCTGTGTTCCATCCGTGTGGAAGAATGAAACTGTCACACCCGGCGTGAAGAAATTGTTTTGGTTATCACGCACATCAGCAGAGAAGTTCAAATGGTCGAACTGGAAGTATCGACCAAGTTCGAATGCAGTACGTTCAGTTGCAGTCAAATTGGGCGAGCGTAGGAACGTTTGACCAGGCCTTGTATCAAATCCGCCGATAAAGCCGTTTCCATCAAGACTGTCTACACCCGTTGGCGCATCAATTGTAAATGTTCCGTCAGCAATACCATTTACTGTAATTGTTGGTGTTGAAAAGGTTTGAGTGAAATCAGCTTGTTCAGCAGAAAACCCATCAGGCAGATTATCAGCAACTTCAAAACGTCTGGTATTATTCTCTCCATTACCATTCACACCTGTAACTGAATGTGTCAGAAGCTCATTGCGTTGAGAGCCATTTCTCAAGAAGAATGAAGTAAAGCCCTGATCAGCATCACCAGCAATTGCATTTGCTTCGTTGAAGTCGAATAGGACTACAGTCTCAGTTTGAGAACCTGGGCCGTCTTCAACAACATCCAGTATACCGTCATTGTCGTCGTCAATATCAATATGATCTGCAACGCCATCACCATCCGTATCTTGTAGTGAACGGAAGTCGAGTTCGGTTGCATCACTATCCGTATTAGTCAGACCTGCAGCAGTTGCCGGATCGAGATCAATGGTACCATCCGCATCTAAATAAGTAACATCTGCAGGCAAGAATGTTAGACCACTTTCAAGTGCGTCTGGGGTGCCATCATCATCACTGTCAAAATCGATATAGTCCGCGATACCATCCGCATCATCTGCATCATCATTTGGCGTACCAAAGTTAGCACCGAACGAACCTTCTGTGCCTGCACTTTCAAAGACATCAAGCACACCATCATTGTCAGAGTCAGCAGCATCTGCGGCTGCATTATCAGCGAGGGTTACAAGTGGTATTTGAGCATTGGTTGCGCGTGCTTCAATCGCATCTGCAATAAAGTCACCATCTGAATCCAGATCAAGATAATCAGCGATGCCATCAGTGTCTGTTTGACGAGGCGTTGTGCCATCGCCAACCGCATCATCATTATCATCTGTATCAAAGATAGTTAGAAGACCATCTTCATCAGCATCGGCTGCACCGGCAGCGCCATTCTCATTAAGGCTAAGCGTACCGTCATTATTTACATCAAGCGCTATTCCTGCCGCATTGCCACTTTCCTCAAGATCGGAAATGCCATCATTGTCAGAGTCTAGGTCGAGGCTATTGATAATGCCATCGCCATCCGTGTCAGTGTTCGCTGCAACAGAAGTAACTGAAACAGCTGCATCTGCAGGGTCGAACTCTTGAAGCCCAAATGCAACATCATCATGAAACAGGCCAGCTACTTGATCATGATAATAAATAC
>CAZXZQ010000058.1:0-11931 GCA_964645215.1 uncultured Rhizobiaceae bacterium
TTGGGCGTGCACCATAAAGCGCTTGGAAGGTTGCTTTGGAGCTTTTCTTTTTAAGTCCAGAAAACTTCTTAACACCCTTTGTCTTGGATGAGCTGGAACAGCCTGCAAGCAAAAGCCCTACTGAAGATGTACCACCAACAATCATACTGCGACGTGATAGAAATGAATTGGTATTCTTAACTGTTGAATTATGTGACATCTGCGAACCTATTAGCCCCTTGTTGTTATTTTGAGGCACACAAAGTTTGTAGGGAATAGAAGCGGCTGACGCTAGATGTGAGCGATAACAAGTTAGTGAAAAAGTTAATTATTGTTAACTATGGTTAATTTTTAAGCTGAAAGCGGATTAAAATGGGCAAATGATCAGAGCCAACAGAAGGCAATGACTTAGCTTCAACAATATGAACGCGTCCTTTATGCATAACCTGGTCTATAGGCAGGCCGACAAAAGGAATTAAGGTTTCAGGTACTTGGTCAAACATCCAGCTTGGTCCAATGCCCTTAACAAGCTCAAGATTTCCATATTCTGCGAACTGTTTAAGGCTATAACTCCAGGTTGTGGCGTTGAAGTCTCCAGCTATAAGGGCATCAACACCTAAAGCTTCTAATTTTGCTTTTGCATGTAAAACTTGTTTGGGGCCACTTGCAGGCCAAGGCCAGCGAATATGGGCTGAGCCAAGTTCAAGTTTCTTGCCGTCCGGCGCATCTACATCTACGAGCGCAAGAGAACCATAGGTTCCGCAATAAGTGCTATCTTTGTTAATTGGCCATTTGGAGTAAATCTTCACTCCGCCACGCTTATTATACTCCGGGCAGTGATAGAGATAAGGCCAGTCTTCTATCAGTTGATAAAGCATTTCATCCCAAAGAAAGGAAGCTTCTGAAAAAGAGACGATGTCAGGATCAAGTTCGCGGATAAACTCAATAGTTTTTCTTTGTTGCTTGTTTTTCCAATATAGATTGAGGTGAAACATCGAGTAAATTGGTTGATTAGCAAGTGCTGGCTGTGCGTTGCCAAGCGGAAGCCCGCTGCTAGCAAAAACGAGGCCGATCACGGCAAAAATTACGGCGATTATGCTGGATATAAAATGGCGTGTGGTAAGCATTGCTAAGCAAGCAACAATAAGCGCCACCGCAAAATGCAATCTTGAATGGGCGATTGTATCAAATGCTGGATGCAATGCCCCTAAAAACCCTAGCACAATTGCCAAGCTTGCGCCTGCTATACAGAGTTTAATATATGTGCTGGGTCGGAGGAGAATCTTGGGAATCATAACGCGTTTATAACAGTCCTCATTTTTAAGTGAAGTGATTGCGCTTTCAAATTTTCAAGTTACATTCTCACCTAATATTACCATATTGGAAAAATTATTATGCAAGAAGCTCCTATTGAACTGTATTACTGGCCGACACCCAATGGTTGGAAAATTTCCATCCTTTTAGAAGAACTAGGTGTGCCCTATGAACTTAAGTTTGTGGATATAACAAAGGGTGAGCAATTTAAACCGGACTTTCTGAAAATTGCACCTAATAACCGCATGCCTGCCATTATCGATCCGGAAGGGCCGGATGGTAAACCAATATCAGTTTTCGAGTCCGGTGCGATCATGCAATATTTGGGACGAAAATTCTCGCGCTTTTATCCTGATGATGAACGTGGGCGTGTTGAGGTTGATCAATGGTTGATGTGGCAAATGGGCGGTCTTGGCCCAATGGCTGGTCAAACGCACCATTTCCGCATTTATGCACCGGAACAGGTTCCTTATGCAATTGAGCGTTACACCAATGAAGTGAACCGCCTTTATGGTGTTTTGGATAAAAGGCTTGCGGGTAGAGATTTCATTGCAGATGAATATTCTATTGCGGATATGGCCTGTATTGGTTGGGCGCAGCTTTGGGAGCGCCAAGGGCAGGATATTGAGGACTTTCCAAATCTCAAAGCATGGATTGAGCGCATGAAGGCGCGTCCTGCAGTGGCTGCTGGTTTGGAACTTGGTCTTGAGCATCGTAAAAAAATGGCACTCGATAAAGACAAAGATCAACAAGCCGTCTTATTTGGTCAGAAAGCCCGCTAAAATATGAAACTCAAAAACATGAAGCTAATTTTGTTATCGGTCTTACTTGGGTTTTTCAGTTCATCATCAAACGCGCTTGATTTGTCTGATGGATGGGTGGATGAAAAGCAGTTGGAGTTTCTGGTAAGCAAGGCCATTGAACAACAGCTTGTTATGACCAAACTTAATTGCCGGTTTGCGCATGATAATGACCCAGGCCGCGATGATGTTCGCTTCAAACCTTTTTTTGAACCCGCTCAAGAACCAATCCCCTGGGGATGGACGTTTGATGCGAATGCACCAAACCGTGCTACAGAAGAGCAAGCTTTAAAAGCAGGCTTTAAAGTGTTTGCGGAAGATTATTTTGAAATAACAGGTGTGACGTGGGTGCGGTGTAAAATCTGGCATAGATGACCAGAAATTCTAACCCCCACTAAATTACAGGGGTTAGAAGCAATTTATAATAGGCCTTATTGGCGTTTAAGTTTTTCACTTTTACAGATAAGACCACCCGCAACACAGCCAGATAATGTGAACACATTGCCTTTTACGGCACCTTTGCCTGTATAGGTCTTGCCTTCGTCAAGTTTGTTGACCTTGCCTTTATATGCGCCATCTGAGCCTGATAAGCAGCCAATAGATTTATTTTTATACTCACCAGTTAATACTGTACCGCAATATTTATTGCCGCCAGAATTTGAGTATTTAATCAAAGTTCCATTGGTTCTCTTCCATGTTCCTTCAATCGGATCTGCGTTTGCAATTTGGGTGCCCGCAAGAATAAAGCCCGAAGCCAAAATAAGTGAAATAGCCTTTTTCATTATATTCTCCCTTAGTTGTGCCTAAAGCAAAGTATATTTTGACGTAAACGTCAATTAAATTTTCTATGCGGGACACAGATTTCGCTCAAATTTATTTTCAATTTTAGTCAAATTTGAATCGTCTTCATTTCAGATGGTTACGAAAAGGTTGAATTTCAAACATGAATCAACCGTAAACATTGCTGTAACTCATTGAAATAATTGAATATGAAGAGTGAATCGAATCCTAATTTCAGATTTCGTTTTTTATTTGTTTTCTTCTTGTTAATCACACCTCTTAAGTCAGATTTTAATTTCTTCAGGCAAATTAGGCTCATCGAAAAACAAGATCGGGAACAACCCGGCAGTTTAAAAATAAGATCAGAAATAATCTGGCGAAAAGACAAATAAGAAGATCGGGATAACCGGCGCAATAAATAAAACGACCCTAATAATAGGGCACTTAAAAGGGACAGCTAAAATGGCACGTTTTGAAATTGGAAATACAGATTTTGCAGATATGGCGACATCCGCCAATGCAGATACACTCTTTGAGCTAGGTCTTGTTTATGCAACTGGCCGTGATGGTGAACAAGATATCGTTGCTGCACATAAATGGCTTAACATTGCTGCTTTTCGTGGTGTTGAAGCTGCAAAAGCTCGCCGCGAAGAAATTGCAATTGAAATGACGAAAGATCAGATTGCAAAAGCACAACGTGATGCACGCGAATGGCTTACACAGCACTAAGAATTTCAACTGATATTATCTCCTCCATAATTCAGTGAATAAACCGCATCAAAGAATGCGGAAATATAAGAGCCGGCAAACGGTCAAAATAAAAAGAGTGCGCAAAGCACCATTGTAGATTGATAAATCTGCACCTCCTCCATCAGCAACTTGCTTGCTGAACAAAAGAATACGGAAGCATGACACCTAATCTATAGGCATCAGCTTCCGTTTTTGTTTTAGGCCTGCCTTAGAAAAGCCATTTGACATTATTCTCTAGTTTCGCCACTAAAGCCTCAATTAATTTTGTTCTTGTTGCCCTAGGAATTTTTTGAATGTCTTATCTGATAACAGGCGCTGCTGGCTTCATCGGATTTCACCTGTCTAAACTACTTTTAGAAAAAGGTGAGCGCGTTATAGGCATTGATAACATCAATGATTATTATTCAACTGAACTGAAGCATGACAGGTTAGCTCAACTCAGCACGCATGCGAATTTTGAGTTTGGTGAAATCGACATTGCGGATGCGGATGTACTTGAAGCTTTTCTTAAAGATAAAGATTTCAAAACGATCATTCATTTGGCAGCCCAGGCAGGCGTGCGGTATAGCTTGGAAAACCCGAATGCGTATGTGCGCTCCAATCTGGTTGGCCATATGAATATCCTTGAGATTGCTCGTAACCGCGAGAATTTGGAGCATATGCTATATGCTTCTTCCAGTTCAGTTTATGGCGGGCGCACTGACCTTCCATTTAAGGAAGAAGATCGCGCGGATAACCCGGTTTCACTTTATGCCGCTACCAAAAAATCCAATGAATTGATGAGCTATACTTACGCGCATCTTTATAACATTCCACTGACAGGCTTACGTTTCTTTACTGTATACGGTCCGTTTGGCAGACCAGACATGGCGTATTTTTCGTTCACGAATAGAATTCTGACTGGCAAAGAAATTGAGGTTTTTAATCATGGCGATATGTTGCGGGATTTCACCTATATTGAAGACATCGTAGATGGCGTCGCGGCGATTGCTGAACAGGGCCCTGTAGCCCAGAGAGGAGCACCACACAAAGTTTATAATATAGGCAATAATAACCCGGAAAAACTGGAAGATTTTCTATCAATTCTAGAAGAAGAATTGGGTGTTGAAGCCATGCGCAAAGATTTGCCAATGCAGCCGGGAGATGTACCCGCAACCTACGCAGATATAAGTGCTATCAGTCAGGATTATGGGTTCGAACCTACGACTGACCTACGAACAGGTTTGAAAAAATTTATCGCATGGTACCGTGAATATTATGGTAATCTAGACGTATCATGACCAAGTCCCCGCTTGATCTTGAAACGCATGTTAGATTGCGTAAACAGCTTTCTACCATCTCTCATTCAAGCTTGGTTGATGTCTGGAAGTGCGCACCTGAAAATAAGAAAATCAAGACGCTCATCCGGTTTTTAAAGCTGCGCTTTGGTGCCGGAAAATTATCAAGCGGTGAGTTTATTCAATTCGGTTTGTACAAGCCCGAAATGACAGATGCGCAACTGTCTGCCTATGCTGGCAAACGCGCGCAACAGGCTTTTAACAAAGTTTATAATGACAATACTTGGTATGCCGTTACTAAGCATAAAATGTTGTTTGAAACGGTTATGAAAGGCGGTGGGCTGCCTATCCCGCAAACGATTGCCATTTATGATGGCAAAGGCCGAGGTGCTGGCGCGCAGTTGCTGACTGACCCCAAGCAACTTAAGGCCTTTATTTCTAACGCCAAAAACCTGCCACTTTTCTGTAAGCCAACAACCGGCCTTTTAAGCATTGGGTCTTTCCGTATTGATAAAGTGCAAAAAGATGTGCTTACAATTAATGGTAACCATGAGATGAAAAGTGCTGACGTTTGTCAGTATATGTGCGATCTCTCACCAAAAGGCTATCTCCTTCAAAAGGTACTCACGCCAAATAAGAAGCTTGAAAAATTAAATGGTAATAGCATCGCGTCAGTTCGGTTTGTTGTGCTTAATAATCAAAAAGATGCGGCCATACATTCATGCGTGTTAAAATTGCCTGCACCAAAACAGGTAGCGGATAATTTTTGGCGAAATGGTGCAATTCTTTGTTCCATCTCCATGACAACGCATAAGATCAATCGGGCGGTTATAAATTCAGATAATGACTATCAACTCATTAATAAAAATCCAGAGACCGGCGAAAAAATCGTTGGGTTCAAACTGCCTGATTTTGATAAAGCAATGGAAACGGTTTTATCTGCAGCGCGGTTCTTGCCGGGAATTCGAGTGCAATCTTGGGATGTTGCCTTTACGAATTCAGGCCCAGTTTTACTTGAAGTAAATTATGGGGGAGATATGAACCTGTCTCAATTAGCATCAGGCGAGGGCATTATGAATGATACATTTTGTCAAACCTTGCGGAAGGCAAACTATAAAGGAAAATTGCCCGCTTGAGTGTGAATAAACGCACATGTGTCAACAGAATTTTATATGAATGTGTTCACAATGTGCATTATGTCACTTTGCAATCATAAGGCAATATGCAAAGAGTGAAGTTAACCTCGAAATTTATGGGGCTGGGGGAGTATTAGGGGTAGGAGTAGTATGAGCGCTGGGACTAAATTACTGGAGGTTAAAGACCTTAAGGTTTCTTTTGATATCCAGGGTGGCAAAGTCGAAGCTGTTAAAGGCGTAAGTTTTTCTGTCGAACCCGGTGAAGTAGTTGCACTCGTTGGAGAATCCGGCTCAGGAAAATCTGTAATTGCACAAACAATTCTCCGCATTCTACCACGCAATGCCAACATTGATAGCGGCACGATTTTGTTTAACGATCCTGCCAACAGTAACCCACCTATTGATATAGCAAAAATTCATTCTAAAGACCCATTTCTTTATGAGTTGCGCGGTGGCCGCATTTCTATGGTTTTTCAGGAACCGATGACGGCTCTTTCGCCCATTCACACGATAGGCAATCAGATTGAAGAAGCGCTGACACTGCATCAAAAAATAAATGCAAAGGAAGCACGTGCATCGACGGAAGAAATCCTTCAAATGGTTGGTTTTCCAAATCCTGAACGTGGCTACACCATGTATCCTTTTGAGCTGTCGGGCGGGTTGCGTCAAAGAGCTGTGATTGCGATGGCACTAATCTGTAATCCAGCAATGGTGATCGCAGATGAACCTACAACTGCGTTGGACGTAACTGTGCAGGCACAAATTATTGGCTTGATGAAAGAGCTGCAAAAGAAATTCAACACATGCATCATGCTCATTACGCATGATCTAGGTGTCGTTGCCAATATGGCGGATAAGGTCGTTGTGATCTATCACGGTAAGATTATGGAAGCTGGTAAAGTTGAAGATATTTTCAACCGTCCGCAACACCCATACCTTCAGGCATTGATGGCAGCTGTCCCGCATTTTGATATGAAGCCTGGTGAAAAATTAGTTTCGCTACGTTCTATGGGCGATGATGAAGGCGACGATCCCGTCAAGCGTCTTGCACATAGATTTAAATCCAATGCGACAGAAAATATTGAAGGCCCGCATCTGGTTGTCAAAAACCTTAGAAAAGAGTTTTTTACAAATAAGGGAAGTTGGTTTGGAAAAGGAGAAGCCAACAAGGTTGTAGCCGTTGATAATGTCAGCTTTGAAATTAAAAAGGGCGAATGCCTTGGTCTTGTGGGTGAAAGTGGTTCTGGCAAGACAACCGTTTCAAAACTGATTATGCGTGCACTTGAAGCAACGTCAGGTTCTGTAGAGCTCAATACAGGTGCTGGCATGACAGATGTGCTTGCCTTGAAGGGACCCGCTTTGATGGATTTTCGCAAGAAAGTTCAGATGATTTTTCAGGACCCATTTTCCTCGCTCAATCCGCGTATGACGGTACAAAACATTCTACGCGAACCGATGACCATACATAATCAAGGCACGAAATCAGAGCAGCGTGATGATATCGTTGATCTTATGAGCCTGGTAGGTCTAGACCCACGTTTTCTAAACCGTTATCCGCATTCTTTTTCAGGCGGTCAGCGACAACGCGTTGGCATTGCAAGAGCATTAGCGCTTCATCCTGAAATGATGATTTGTGATGAGCCTGTATCTGCTTTGGATGTATCGGTTCAAGCGCAAATTTTGAACTTACTCAATGATCTGCGTACCGAGCTTGGGCTGACCAGTCTTTTCATTTCACATAATTTGGCCGTTGTGAATTATGTGGCAGAGCGGATCGCTGTTATGTGTCAGGGCAAACTAGTTGAGATTGCTTCGCGCGAGCAGCTCTTTGCAAATCCTTGCCACCCATACACACAATCTTTGCTGGCTTCCGTGCCTTATCCTGATTTGGATAGGTTGCTTGATTTTGAGAAGGTAAAATTCGTATCATCAATGGAAGCAGAAGCTTGGGGTAGTGCATTCAGTCCATCAGAAACTGGGGGCTTGGCAAGCCTTGAAGTTGAAGACGGACATTTCGTTTTAGCAAATTCAAATTCTGATATTAGGGAAATTAGAGCATGAATAATCTGGCAGTAAATAAATTCATTCAATCCATAATGGTGTTACTCGCATTCTGTGCGTTCACAACAATAGCCTCGGCGGAGGGTATTCCATTTTGGAAAGACAAAGTGGCATCTGGTGAATTGCCAGCCCTTGCAGACAGATTGCCTGATAGTCCTATGATGGTAGATTTGGCTGCAGAGGAAAAACAACATGGCAAATATGGCGGTGATCTTCGCTTACTAATGGGCAAAGCAAAAGACATCGGCCAGATGACGGTTTACTCATACGCTCGCGTCGTGGGGTATGCGCCTGACTATACCATTCAGCCTGATATAGCTGAATCTTTTGAAGTTAATGAGGGACGTGAGTTTACGTTTAAACTTCGCAAAGGTCACAAGTGGTCTGATGGGCATCCACTTACATCAGAAGATTTTCGTTATTTCTGGGAAGACATGCTTGGCAATGAAACCTTGGGTCGTAAGGGCATTCCAACAGATATGCTGGTTGAAGGCGAAGGCCCTACCTTTGAACTGATCGACGAACTGACATTCAAATACACTTGGAAAAAACCAAATCCTGCATTTTTGCCAGCCTTAGCCGGACCATCTCCATTATATATTTATCGTCCAGCACATTACATGAAGCAGTTTCATGAAAAATATGCGGATGCAGAGAAGCTCGATGCGCTCGTAAAAGAAACTAAGGTAAAAAACTGGGCTGGTGTGCATACAAGAAAACAGCGTCAAAGACGACCAGAAAATCCTGAATTGCCTAGCTTGCAGGCTTGGAAAAATATTACCCCGCCGCCAAGCACACGTTTTATTTTCGAGCGCAACCCATTTTATCATCGTGTTGATGATAAGGGACGTCAATTACCTTACATTGACCGTGTGATTATGAGCATCGTTTCGAAGGATGTTATTCCTGCCAAAGCCGGATCTGGGGAGTCTGATCTTCAGGCAAGATATTTACGCTTTGACAATGTACCTTTTTTGAAAACCGGTGAAGAGGTTGGAAAATACAACACCTATCTTTGGACATTCGGTAAAGGTGCGCAGATAGCCCTGTTCCCAAATCTAAATGTGAACGACCCTGAGTGGAACAAGCTCATGCAAAATGTGATGTTCCGCCGTGCGCTTTCTATGGGCATTGATCGTGATGAAATAAATGAAGTGATTTATTTTGGCCTGGCTTCGCCAAGCTCTAACACGGTTATCCCGCAAAGCGAGCTTTATATGGAAGATGTTGCTCAAATGTGGGCGAACTACGATCCGGACGAGGCAAATAAAATATTGGACGAATTAGGTCTTAAAGATCGTGACAGTGATGGCGTTCGGATACTTCCCGATGGTCGCAGAGCCGAGATCATTGTTGAAAGTGCAGGCGAGAGCACGGAAGAAACGGATGTGCTTGAACTCATAAAAGAGCAATATCAAGCAATCGGATTGCAACTCTTCACGCGTGCTTCGCAAAGAGATATTTTCCGCAATCGAGCTTATCAAGGTGAAACTCTCATTTCGATTTCATCCGGCCTTAATAACGGTCTCGCAAACCCTGAAATGAGCCCGGAAGAATTAGCGCCTACTGCGCAGCCACAATTGCAGTGGCCAAAATGGGGTCAGCATAATGAGACAAATGCAAAAGCTGGTGAGCCCCCAAGCCTGCCTAAAGTACAAGAGCAATTGCAATTGTATAATACATGGATGGTTGCGGCTTCTTCTGATGAGAAGAAACAAGTTTGGCAAAAAATGTTGAAAAATTATTCAGATGAAGTCTTCAGCATTGGCATTGTAAACAATAGCCGTCAGCCGGTTGTTGTTGCTAAAGACCTGCGCAACGTGCCTGAAGACGGTGTTTATTCTTGGGAGCCAACTTCGTTCTTTGGCATCTATCGGCCAGACACATTCTGGTTTGACCGGTAGGGGTTAGTTTTTAATGCTCAGTTACATCCTAAAACGTATTCTTTATATGATACCAACCCTGATACTGATTAGTATCTTGGTATTCACGTTGATTGAGTTGCCGCCCGGCGATTATCTCACAAGTTATGTAAATGAGCTTATAGCGGCTGGTGAAACTGTTGATCCAAAACAGATAGAGTTTTTACGTCAGGAATATGGGTTCGACCGTCCTGTTTGGGAACGATATATCGTTTGGGCAAGCGGCATGCTGGTTGGTGATTTTGGCTTTTCATTCGAATATGAATTGCCGGTAAGTGTTGTATTGGGTGACCGCCTCTTCTTCACAATTTTGATTACCTTCTTCACCATTATTTTCACTTGGATTGTTGCTTTTCCAATCGGGATTTACTCTGCAACACATCAGTATAGCTGGGGTGATTATGGACTTACATTCTTAGGTTTGCTTGGCCTTGCAGTCCCGAACTTCCTGCTCGCCTTGATCATGATGTATCTGGCGAAACAATATTTTGGCACTTCTATTGGTGGCTTGGTTGATCCTGAATTTATCGACCAGCCATTTAGCTGGGCAAAATTCCTGTCTGTCCTAGAACACTTGTGGATCCCGGTAATCGTGATCGGTACATCTGGCACCGCTGCCATGATCCGCCGCGTACGTGCAAACCTGCTGGATGAATTGCGCAGACCTTATGTTACGACCGCACGCGCCAAAGGTGTCCCGGAGTTTAAAGGCTTGATGAAATATCCATTCCGTATGTCGCTTAACTTTTTCATTGCTGACATTGGCGGCATTTTACCGACCATCATTTCTGGTGCAGAAGTGGTGGCGATTGTTTTGTCCTTGGAAACTACGGGGCCGCTCCTCATTCAAGCATTGCAAAGTCAGGACATGTATTTGGCCGGTTCGTTCTTAATGTTGCTTGGCACACTTACGGTTATTGGTGTGTTGATATCTGACATATTACTTGCCTTCCTTGATCCAAGAATTCGACTGCAAGGGGGAGTAAGTAGATGAGTAAATCTCAGAAACTGGCCGCAGATCATTACGTGGATAAGGAAGCATTTGATCCCAAGCAGATCGAAGTGCTCACCCCTGAGCAAGAAGCAGTTTATTTGGCTTCCCAACGCAAGCTCATGTGGTGGAAGTTTAAAAAACACAAGGTTGCAGTGTTCTGCGGGTTATTCTTGGCAGTGATGTATCTGATGGCGGCGTTCGCAGAATTTCTAGCGCCTTACGCGCTGGAATCTCGCAATTCAAAATATATTTATACCCAGCCCCATAGCGTTCACCTTTTTCATGAAGGCGAATTTATCGGGCCATTTGTTTATGATTATAAACGCACGTTAAATCTTGAAACCATGCAGCGTAACTATACACCAAATGAAAAGAAAATCATCAAGTTGAACTTTTTCTGTTCGGGTGAAACGTACAAATTCTGGGGCTTCTACGAAGCGGATAATCACTTCATCTGTGCAGACATAAAAAAACCAGTCTTCTTGCTTGGGTCAGACCGCCTAGGTCGTGACGTACTTTCTCGCGTTATTTACGGCGCGCGCATCTCGCTCACCATTGGTCTGGTTGGAATTGCTATTAGCTTCACGCTCGGCATCATCATCGGTGGGTTGGCCGGTTACTATGGCGGTGTGGTTGATATTGTCGCGCAACGGATCATCGAAGTGGTGCAATCCCTGCCAACGCTCCCGCTTTGGCTCGCGCTTGCTGCCATCATGCCCGTAACATGGTCACCCATACTCATTTATTTCGGGATAACGATTATATTAGGGTTGATAGATTGGACCGGCCTTGCCCGAGCGGTGCGCTCAAAACTCCTGTCCTTACGTGAAGAGGATTATGTGTTGGCCGCGCGTTTGATGGGCGCAAAACCATCTCGTATCATCGGGCTTCACTTGGTGCCTGGTTTTATGAGCCATT
>CAZXZQ010000059.1:0-11915 GCA_964645215.1 uncultured Rhizobiaceae bacterium
GTAATCCGCTTGCGTATCATTTGACTCTGAAACACCAACGCGGCCTTCTTGCGTGGCGGAACCGTGGCGATATTGGTAATAAAAGTTACCCGCTGCTGCTAGAAACAGAAGAGCAATCACGACACGCGGCCACCCAGTGGCTCCAAAAATATAAATCTCGATGGGTTGGTTAAATTCAAATGTATAGCCAAAGAAAATTGCTACAATTAAAAGCCAGACCGCACCTTCGATCATGTGCGACTTATCTAGTTTTCCCAAGAAAGCCTCCCCGCCAATTCTTGCTGAATTGGGTTTTACGAATTCAATTTCATATGAAAGTAAATTAGCGCCTCGAATTGAGAGGCGCTAATTAAAGAGTTATGTGATTATTTCACATCTAGGCCCATAGCCTTGTATACTTCACGATACTGATTAATTGATTTTGAAATCAGTTCTTTTGAGCCGTCTGTATCACGATAGCTGTCAATAACAGTCATGAATTTTGACTCGTTAAATGCCTGATAGCTATCTTCGCAATAGCCGCGCTGGAAAGCCCATTTCAACCAATTAACGCGATCTGCTGGTGCGTCTTTGTGTACGTAGAAACCACGGAAGCGTAGTAGCGGATCAAAATCCATGCCTGCTTCTTTGTGTGTTGGTACGTCAGCAAACACGTCAGGACGCTCGTCAAAGATTGTCAGGATCGGCTTGAACTCTTTTGCGTCAAGGAAGTTACGCACGTCACCTGGCTGCTCAAACAATGCATCCACCTGACCACCGAGTAGCGCGCCATAACGTGGAGCACCTTTGTCGAATGAAATCTGTTGGATTTTCATGCCAGTTGCATCTGTAATAAAGCGCATAGTCACGCGTTCCATGGAACCTTCCTTGGAAACGTTCGCGATGGTTGCTTTACCGTCTTGCGCTTTTACCCACTCAACAAATGAAGCCCAATCTGTGTAGCGATCTTCATTTGCACGAATATAGATTTGTGAAAATGTAACCTGTGAAGTCACAAGTGGAATAAGATCTGATGCCGGGTTCGGGCGTGAAGAGTCCAGCGCATGTGCAGATGATGCATCGTCAATATGCTCAAGCACGTTATAGCCGTCAGCTGGCGCGGACATATAGGCAGTCATGCCCACAGTGCCGGAACCACCTGGCTTGTGATCGCGGTTAATAGCAACGCTTGTCAATTCAGTGACAGCTTCTGCCATCGCACCAGCAACCTGACCTGAACCGCCCGCAGGGCCATAAGGCACAATCATAGTTAGCGCACGCTCAGGAAACCCTCCAGGCTTTTCCATGCTTGCTTCACTAACTTTACATTCAAATGCATAAGCTGCCCCACTCATAAACATGGACGCAGTTAAAACGGCCGTTAGGCTTGTTAATTTTTTCATAAGCTCCTCCAAAAACTCAGTCAAAAAATTTTGACAAGAAAATGTTAACTACTATTTTTGGAGTTGGCAAGCGGACTCAATTTTTATTTGAAATCAGTACATTAATTACAAATCAATATACGTTGCCTGTTTATTTACTTGTCAGCCGATCTAACATCACAGCTGAATGTATTGCTACGCGGTTCGTTAAGTCCTTGATTTGACTTCGGCAGGAAAACCCATCAGCAACAATGTGCGTATGTTCAGGAGCGTTTCTGACGGCTGGCGCTAGGCTCAATTCACCCATCTGGCGGGAGACTTCATCTGTTTCCTTTTGATAGCCAAAAGGGCCAGCCATGCCGCAGCACGAACTATCAATAAGTGCAGCTTGCATGCCGGGTATAGCGCCTATAACGCCCACGGTCTTGTTTGCAACACCAAAGGCCTTTTGGTGACAATGGCCGTGAATGAGCGCTTCACCTTCCTGTTCAGACAATCCTTCGATTGGATTGTCATGCATATATTCAGAAAATGTGAGAACGTGATTGCCCATCTCTTCCGTCCAACCATCTATTAGGTTAACCGCTTCATCGCGGAATGTCAGTACGCAAGAAGGTTCCAACCCGACAATCGTCTTGCCGTTCTCGATCGTCAGTTTGAACACATCCGCAGTGCGTTGCATTTCATCACGCGCTTTATCAACAAGACCTGCCGAGAGGTAGGTTCGCCCGCAGCACAGATTTTGCTTTTCGCCCGCTGCAACGCCAACAGTCTTGCCGCTATGCTCGATCACGCGTGCCGCAGCGTGTAGGTTTTCCGGTTCAAAATGACGATTGAACGTATCAGCGAAAATAAGCACATCACCATCGCCTTGCAGATCAAAAGGGTTTTGGAATTCCGGTAATTTCCGCTTTGCGCTAATACCTGCAATGCTTTCCATTAGGTTAGGAAAGTGGCTAGGCAGGTTGAACAGCGCTGGAAACTTGGATGCCAATGGCGCAAGCTTAGGCAAGTTCGCAATTGTCTTTTCGCGCAGGCTTAATCCGTTCTTAGCAACTCGCGCCGCCTGTACTTCGATTTTCATTTTAGCCATATCAACGGACATCGGACATTCAGATTTACATGCCTTGCAGGAAACGCAGAGTTTTATCGTCTCGGCCATTTCGTCAGACGCGAATGCATCCGCGCCCAGTCGTCCGGTAAGCGCATTGCGTAATGTATTGGTTCGGCCTCGGGTCAAGTCTTTCTCATTGCGCGTGACGCGATATGAAGGACACATCACACCACCTGCAGATTTACGGCAGGCGCCATTATTATTGCACATCTCCACCGCGCCAATCAGCCCATCCGGCCAGCCTGACCATTCAAACTTACTCTCTTGTGGCTCGTGCTTGTAGTCTGGTGGCCAGCGGAACAGGTTCCTGTCATCCATTTTTGGTGCGCGGGTAATTTTACCCGGATTGAGAATGCCTTGCGGGTCGAGCAGGTCTTTCACTTTTTCAAAGACATCAACAATTTTGCGACCAAACATCTTTTCATGAAACTCTGTACGGACAATGCCATCGCCGTGCTCGCCTGAATGCGATCCTTTATATTCGGAAACCATATCGAAAGCTTCTTCCGCAATCGCCCGCATTTGTTTAGCGCCTAAATCCTTGCGTAAGTTCAACACCGGACGCACATGCAAAAGTCCGACAGACGCATGCGCATACCACGTGCCGTCCGTACCATGTTTGCGAAAAACAGATGTAAGGCGTTCGGTGAACTCCGCAAGATGTTCAAGCGGAACGGCGCAATCCTCCACGAAAGAGACGGGCTTTTCATCTGTGCGCATCGACATCATAATGTTAAGGCCTTGCGTGCGAACACCCCAGATGCGTGCTTGGAACGCAGGGTCTTCCGCATCAATTACACCGCCTTCTTGCTTGCCCGTGTCACCCCATCGAAAGCCAAGCTCTACCATCAAATCATCAAGTGCTTTTAGTCGTCGCGCATTTTCATCCGGCGTTTCGGCAAACTCTACCAGCAATAAGGCTTCCGGTTCTCCGCGCACAAATTCATTGACGATGGGTTTGAATTGCGGAATGTCGCGACCAAGCCGGATCATATTATGATCAACAAGTTCGACTGCCACTGGCCCTAGTTTGACAATATGCTGGGCTGCATCCATTGCTGCATGAAAGGTTGGGAAGTGACACACACCAAGTCGCTTGGTTTTGAGTGTCGGCGAGAGTTTTAATCTCAGCGATTTAGTAACGCCAAGTGTTCCTTCTGAACCCACAAGCAGGTGAGAGAAGTTCGGCTCGCGCTTCAAAAGCTCGTCTATATTGTACCCGCCGACGCGGCGCGAGACTTTCGGGAAACGTGCTTCGATTTCTTCGGCTACTTTCGCAGCAATTGAAACAAGTTCTTTCGTGTTTTTATTCTGCGGGACATTCACACCAAATTGCTGAAGCGTGCCATCCGCCAACATCGCTTCGAGTGAAAGTAGATTATCCTGCATCTTGCCATAACGGATAGAGCGTGAGCCGCAGGAATTATTCGCGGCCATGCCGCCAAGGGTCGCTCGGGATGCCGTTGACACATCTACCGGATACCACAAATCATCTTGTTTCAATTTACGGTTCAAGTCATCAAGCACTAGGCCCGGTTCAACTTCCACAACACCCGTCTCAGCATCATATTCGAGAACACGGTTGAGATGTTTTGAGAAATCAACGACCAGTGCATCATTAACCGTTTGTCCAGATTGAGACGTTCCACCACCGCGCGGCAGAAACGATATTCCTTCTGATTTTGCAAAATCAAGTGCAGCTTCTACATCTTCCCAGCTCTTAGGAATAGCCACTGCACGCGGCATGATTTGGTAGATGGAAGCATCCGTTGCATAGCGGCCACGGTCAAAAACCCCGGTCAGCACATCGCCTTCAAAACGCTTTTTCAGTTTTTCATAATCCGACATTTCGCCTTGACCCAAGATGAAGATTCCTCCCATATCTATCATACGATAATTTAAATAAGGGGGATTGTCATGCCGTCAGGTCGTCATTTTCTGCAAATTCCAGGGCCTACCAACACGCCGGATCGTATTCAGCGCGCAATGCATCGTGCTGTTATGGACCATCGTGGACCTGAATTTGGCGAATTAGGATTGGGCATATTGGCGGACTTGAAGAAGGTTTTTCAAACCGAAAACCACGTCGTGATCTATCCTGCCTCTGGCACGGGTGCATGGGAAGCCGCATTGGTGAACGTGTTATCTCCCGGTGATCAAGTGCTGATGTATGAAACCGGCCAGTTCGCAACGTTATGGAAAAACTTGGCGACTAAACTCGGCTTCGATCCCATTTTCATGCAGGGTGATTGGCGATCTGGTGCCAATGCCGAAGCAATTGGCGAGCAGCTTGCGGGAGACAAGGATCACAAAATCAAAGCTGTTTGCGTGGTGCATAATGATACGGCGACGGGCATTACCTCTAACATAAAGGCAGTGCGCGATGCAATTGATGCAGCAAACCATCCAGCACTTTTGATCGTTGATACAATTTCCTCGCTTGGATCGATTGATTTCAAAACGGACGCATGGGGCGTTGACGTTGTTGTTGCCGGTTCGCAAAAAGGGTTGATGCTACCGCCGGGCCTTTCGTTTAATTCCATTTCACCCAAAGCTTGGGCTGTGTGCGAAAAAGGTGGAAATAAAAGATCGTATTGGGATTGGCGCGACATGGTCGGCCCTAACGAAAATGGGTTCTTCCCATATACACCTGCGACAACGCTTTTATATGGACTTCGCGAGGCGCTGGATATGCTGGAAGAAGAGGGGCTTGAGAATGTATTCGCCCGTCATGCAAGGCACGCCGAAGCTACGCGCATTGCGGTAGAGGCTTGGGGTTTGGAAATCATGGCAACGAACCCAGATGAGCGGTCCAACGCACTCACCGCTGTGATAATGCCAGACAACAAAGGTGCAGATGCATTGCGCAAAATGATCCTCGATAGTTTCGATATGTCGCTTGGCACTGGCCTCAATAAGATCGCGGACCGGGTATTCCGCATCGGCCATCTAGGAGACTTCAACGACCTCATGATGATGGGCACGCTTTGCGGTGTAGAGATGGGGTTAGTTAAAGCTGGCGTCGAGCATAACAAGGGCGGTGCGCAGGCAGCAATGGACTTCCTTGCCCAATGATTATGCTATGAGTTTCATTGAGTATAGCGCGTTTCAGATCGTTGCAATCTTGGCGGCCTATATGGTTGCCGGTTCTGCAAAAGGCGTAACAGGCCTTGGCTTCTCCACCATCTCATTACCGCTTCTTACTTTCAGTGTCGGCCTCAAAGATGCGCTGCCGCTTGTAATCATTCCTTCGATCACCTCCAATCTTATTGTGATGGTTGGGGCAGGCCATTTCGTGCCAGTGGTAAAGCGCTTCTGGTTGATGTTGGCCGCAACCATTCCAGGGATTGTGCTTGGGCTGTGGTTATTAAATTATCTTGATGGTGAAACGGCAGGCGCTATTCTTGGTGTCGTGCTTCTTGCCTTCTGTGTATTCTCCTATTTCAATCCGAACTTTGTTTTGCCAGCGCGGTTGCAGCGCCCACTTGCGCCGGTGAGCGGTTTTCTTACCGGCACAGTCAACGGTATTACAGGCAGTCAGGTCATGCCATCCATGCCATACTTGATGTCGCTTAATCTGGAGCGTTACATTTTTATTCAGGCAATTAATTGCTCCTTCACAATGTCAAGCATCGTGATGGCAATTGGACTGACCGCACTGGGCATCATGACAATCCAAGCCTTTGTGATCTCCGTCATTGGTGCAGGCTTTGCGATCATTGCAACCCGGTTTGGTGAGCGTATGCGCAACAAACTATCGCCTGAACAATTCAGAAAGGCGGTATTGGTGATACTTACTATTATGGCAATTGTGCTGATTACCAAGGCTGTTTAGGATAAGGGTACAATTGCAAATAAAGAGAGGCCTCATTTATGGATTTTGAGAATAAGAATATCATCATTACAGGTGGCGCAAGTGGCATAGGTGCAGAGCTTGCCCATCGCTTTGCAAATGCTAAAGCTAATGTTGTTGTTGCAGATTTGAATTTTAATGCTGCACAATTAGTCGCTGATAAAATCGGTGGGCTGGCGGTTGAATGCGACGTTTCAAACGAAACGCATATCATCAAGCTTGTTAAAAAAGCGCAAGACAGATTTGGCGACATAGACCTCTTCTGTTCAAATGCTGGCCTAGCAATTGAAGAACCAACACATGCAGCTTCTGCATGTAATGATACCTGGGCAAAGAATTGGGACGTACATGTTATGTCTCATGTGTATGCGGCGCGGGCCGTATTGCCATCTATGCTTGAGCGAGGCGAAGGCTATCTTGTAAACATGGCCTCTGCCGCAGGTCTTTTAAGTCAGATTGGAAACGCTGCTTATTCAGCCACAAAACATGCAGCGGTTGGGTTTGCCGAGTCACTTGCGATTACCCACGGTGATGACGGTATAAAAGTGTCCGTTATTTGCCCGCAATATGTAGCTACGCCTCTAACTGGCTATCGCGAAGGCGATGAAGTTAAAACTTCACAAGGCACAATCACAGTTGAAACCGCCGTTGATGCAATTATGCAAGGAATAGAAGAAGAACGGTTTCTTATTCTTACTCATTCTGAAGTTGAAACTTTCATGCAGCATAAAACTGCTGATTATAATCGGTGGGTTGGTGGCATGCGTAAAATGAGACGCGAAATCATTAAACAAATTGGCACGACTGATTTAAACGAGATGCATAAGATACTGTAAATAACTCTGCACAAAATCTGCACAAAACCAATTAAACTCTGCTGAATTCTGACCTCATTTCTGCTCATGGCTATGAGAAATCAATAGCCATGAAACCAGTATCAAAACAACCTGACCAACATTCATCTGTTCCTAGTATCTTGCTAAAAGATGGATGGTGGCTTGTATCAGATCAGAGGCAAGAAAATGACCACAGCAGCATTCGCAAGAATAGATACCTTCAGTTCAACCCTAAAGAACATGAGTAAGCTAACAGCGCTTTTTTTACTTTGCTGCCTTGCTGACTTTCTATTTTACGGACAAGCTGTTGGTATATCTATCGCTCTGTTCTTTTTTGCGGCAAGCATCATAAGCATTCTTACTGCCAAAAAAGAAATCTCCAAAAGAAAATTAGCAATCAGTCTTTTTATAGTACTAGCATCTGTCGTACCAGTAATTGAAGCAGCAAATTGGTTGAGCGCGCTCATTGCTATAACAGGCACACTATCAGTATCAATCTATTTGAGAACAACAATGCCGTTTGATCTTGAGCAATCAGCTTATGGCATACTTGCACTTCTAGTTCGGCTGCCATTTAGTTTTTTAGGTAATTTACCCCGCTTACAAAGAAGCCTAAATTTGAAAAAATTGACCCCCTTGTATAAAGGTAACTGGCACAAATGGGCCATGCCTTTATTGCTTTCATTTGTTTTTATTACTTTATTTACATATGCAAATCCCATCATCGCTGGATGGGTAAGCCAAATTGAATTTGGATTTATATTTGAATTTTTAACCCCTACTAAGCTCGCATTCTGGTTGGCAGCTGCAACAATTAGTTGGCCATTTATTCACCCTTATCTAAGAAAGACTAGGCATAAAGCCAAGCCTAAAAAATCGCGAAAAGCGATACTTTCAAAATGGCTTGATAAGCATAATATTGCACTGACTCTGGTTTTATTTAATGCAGTATTTGGCGTACAAACAGCACTTGATGTGACTTATATTTGGAGTGGGGCAGAACCACCAGCAGGTGTCACCTATTCCCAGTATGTCCATCAAGGAACCTATCTCTTGATCATAACCAGTCTGCTTGCAGCTGCATTTATTTTATATGTTACGCATGAGAGCAAAAACTATCATTCAAACCCGCTTGTTAAAATGATGTTGTTAGTATGGACAGCTCAAAACGTTCTGCTTGTCTTATCAACAATATCGCGGATGGAAATTTATATAACAGATTATTCACTCACCGAACTGCGCATATGGGCACTCATCTGGATGTTGCTTGTGGCAATTGGCTTGATATTAATTTTCTTTAAACTGTTTATGAACAAGACAAATAATTGGCTTATCAAAGGCAATATTATTTCTCTAATCATTACTATGTATGCTGTGAGTATGACCAATATGCCTTATGCGATTGCAGATTATAATCTCAACATTGCTAAGCCAAGTCTTGTTAAAATAGATACAATTTATATTGCAGAACTGGGCGCGGAAACCATTCCGGCAATTGATACGTATTTGAAAGGTTTTTCTAAGGATGAAAAACTAACGTACCGCAATCAGAGATTAATAAAAATTCGTAGTAAATTTGCCATAGGGGTAAAACATGACAATTCCAATTGGCGTCAGTGGAGTTTTAGGCGCCACCGCTTACAAAGTTATCTTAAGCACACAGAAACAAATTTCGAGTAGGTTTAACCCATGTACAATATATTAATCGTTGATGACGACCCGCATATACTGGATGTAATTCGCTTCGCTGTTGAGAAGGCCAGTCATAAGTGCTTAGAAGCTAAGAATGGTACGCAAGCGCTTGACGTCTTTAATGCGAATACCTCAAAAATTGATCTTATTGTTCTTGATGTTGGTTTACCTGAAATGGATGGACTTGAAGTTTGCAAAATAATTCGCAAAACATCCGAAGTGCCAATTCTATTTCTCTCTGCGCGTGATGAAGAGATTGATCGTATACTTGGCCTAGAAATCGGTGGTGATGATTATGTTACGAAACCTTTTTCACCAAGAGAACTTGTGGCGCGTATCAATGTTATTTTAAAACGGACATCGGGCAATACTAACTCACAAGAAGACAATGCGGTTCTGACAAAAGGAAAGCTCACACTCGACCCATCACATCGTTCTGTCTCATTTGATGGGAAAGGCTTAAAGCTAACTGCAATTGAGTTTAATATTTTAAATGCTCTTCTTGCTCGTCCACGTATGGCTTTTACACGTGATCAAATTTTAAACACAGCCTGGCCAGATAATATTCACGTGTCTGATAGAACAATTGATAGTCATATAAGAAACTTGCGCTCAAAGCTCTCCGATACAGGATGTTCATCAGTTGTTGAAACTGTTCACGGCATTGGTTTCAGACTTGGAAACTGTGGAGATGAGGCTTGAAGCCCTACCCTCAAAAATGGCGACCAGCCCTTTGGATGATTGTGGTTGCAATGATTGGTATCGTGCTGAGCTTACCATTGGCAAGCCTGCTCATTTTCAGATTCTATGACAGCCAATTGGTGCGCGAGACTGAGAATGAATTAATTGTGCAAGCAGCTTTCATTCGTGAAATGGTTGTTCAGCAAATGGCCGATGAGAACTTCGATGCCAGTCTGCTAATAAAAGCGTTTCCTGCGAGCAACCAAGATAACAGCCGTTATAATTTACAACCAGCAGAACTGGAACTTACGACAGCTGAAATTCAACCTCCCCGCAGTGATGTTCTTTCCCGAGAAATTGTTTCGTTTCCCGGGATGAAAACAATTGGTCAGGAAGTTACGAAAGTTGTTTTGAATGCTCAAAAGACAACACTCGTCGGGTTTCGCCTATTAGATGCGAATGGAATTATTATTGGGGGGCGTGATGAATTGGGTGGTTCGCTAGCTGATGTTGAGGAAGTGTCGCACGCTTTGACCGGACAGTATAAGAGTGTTATTCGCCAACGAATTTCAGATAACCCCTCCCCGCCAATATATGCAGTAAGCCGTGGCACCTCTATTCGGGTGTTTGTGGCAATGCCCATTGAATATGAAAATAAAGTTGCAGGCGTGGTTTATCTCTCCCGCACCCCCTCTCATTTTCTGCGAGAGATGTATAAACAGCGATGGAAACTCCTTGGTGTCTTTGCCTTTATTCTCGTCATTGCGTTTATGCTTACCTATGTTTTTATCCGCACGATCAAGAACCCGATTGACGCTCTAAACGCCAGAACAGTGCGCATACGCCAGGGCGATAAAACCGCGCTTGAGCCTTTGGGCAGACATGGTACGCGCGAGATAGCTGATTTAAGTTCTGGGCTGTTAAATATGTCCCGCCAGCTTCAAGAGCGAGCGGAGTACATACAAACTTTTGCCACACATGTTTCTCACGAACTAAAGTCACCACTTACATCAATTCATGGGGCGGCTGAATTATTGCGTGATAGCGAGAATGATATTGATGACGCACAGAAAAATCGTTTCCTTGATAATATCATGCAAGATACCAGCCGCTTAACCGTGTTGGTGAACAGGTTGCGTGATCTTGCCGTCGCGGAAAATAGCGACCTGGGCGGGGTTTCTAATCTCTCTACATCGCTTACCAAGTTACAAAGCAATTCAGAAATAAAATTGAAGCTTCAAAGTGATTTGCACATCAATCTAGGAATTTCTGAAGAGAACTTAGAGATTGCTCTTACGAACCTGATAGAGAATTCATTAGCTCATCAAGCTACTGAAATTGTGATTACCAAGCATCGAGTAGATACGCATGTAGAAATTCATATTCACGACAACGGCACAGGCATTAACGCAGCAAATGCTGAACGTATCTTTGATGTTTTCTTTACAACCCGCCGCGAAACTGGCGGCACGGGCATGGGGCTAGGCATTGTTAAAGCGCTTTTAAATACACATGATGGAGACATTGAATTTCTCCCGTCAGAACAAGGCGCGTGTTTCTCTTTAAAGCTGCCGGTTAAAGACCAGACCTAATCACTGCTTTTGAAGATTGGCATATTGCGTCTTATTATCATGCTTCAATTCAGCAACATTAGCTGAAATTTCGCGCAAGAGTTTTTCGCGGATAGCGCGACCAAAATCTTCGAAACTATTCGCCTTCATTACAAATGAACCTACACCAGCGATCACTTCGCGCTCATAATATTCATCAAGTGTTGGAAAATCATTGGTGATGATTGGCAATCCATTGATCGTTACATTTTGTGTAGCAGCTAAAACTTTTGCGTCCCTGATCATAATGCCTTTAGAAAAATCAAATTCAGTTTCAATGCCATCACCTGAAACATCAATGACACGACGTAAGCCTTTATATTTATTTGTGTTGAGCATTTTGAGTGCTTCTTCAACGCCGGACCCAATTCCTGTGCCACCACCACCGCCAATGTTCATCGCATCAGTTTCTGTCAGTTGAAATGTTCGCACAATACTGGCGAACCCATTTGCCGCTTGCGAACTATCTAGCAAAAACCAGCCACTTTTTATTTTTGGAAATGCGGCATCTGACCAAAGCATAATGGAGATGGCAATTTTGCCTGTCGGCCCAGATGTAATCGCGGCTTGAATGGCCGGATCACGAAAAGCCTGCGATGTGCCTTCAAGTTGCAAGATATATTCTTTTTCACTGATGGAACCGGAAGCATCCATCGCCAGTACAAGCTCAAGATCCACCTCTTCAGCCTGCGCCGAAATAGCGCCAAACCAAACACACATTGAAAAAAATACTGAAAATAAACTACGCATAAAATCTCCCTTTAAGAG
>CAZXZQ010000060.1:0-11893 GCA_964645215.1 uncultured Rhizobiaceae bacterium
ACGCCAAGTGGAGTGGACGCCCTTGTGTTTGAAGGCGAGTTGTTGAGAGACGTGGGTTAGGGCTTATTAAACTGATCACGGTACTCATTCATGCGCTTGCATAAATGCTCTACCGAAACATTCGGTAGAGAAAGACCAAGTAGCACTGGTTTTTCTGGATGATTAAACGTAACAAGTTTATCAGTTTTATTCTTGAAGAGATTGTTTTTAGCTAAACCATTATCAATCACCGTGAATTCGCTGCATTCATCCCAAGAAAAGAAAAATTTACGCCAAAGCACCCGCCAATAGAATCCAGATTTGGTAATAACGACGCGTCTCTTCGCAAAAAATATCCAGTATGCAGTGGCTACCATAATTAATGACGAAACGATTTTTAGAGCTAAGTTGGCACTTTCATTATTAAATACCAATGATTTAGCTTGCGGATCAACTGGCATGAAGAAGACGATTAGCATTAAACCAAGAAAGATAAAAAGCTCTAATTTTTTGCCTACCCCATGACCTTCTATGGTTGCGATAATATCAAGTCCATCCCAACCTCTTTTTCGTTTACTTATGGGTTGAATGCTTGGCGCAGAGGTTTTGGATGTGAAACTTTTTTGCTTGGTTGCTTTTCGCTTTTTTGAAATAGTTTCATCATCGTCTAAAGTTACAATAATAACTTCGTGCTTTTCCATATTTCCCACATCCCCTTCAGAATGCAGAAAGCCTATCAAACAATTGTTAAAACTTGTCTTAGAAATGCATCAAGGTCATCCGTTGAGTGATCAATGAAGCCTTCATTGGCTTCAACATGTTCCCATACCTCAACTTTATAGGTGCTAGAGTTTTGCGGCGTGATTAAAACAGTTTCCATGCCATTTGCTTTTGCTGGTTCAAGATTGCGCGGCAGGTCTTCAAACATGGCGGAAGTTGCACCATTGACAGTGTATTTCTCCATGAATGTATTAAAGGGCTGGGCTTTTGGCTTAGGCTCATAATCAGATGCAACAATGTCAAAAATGCCGTCAAATAGCGTAGGGTCTATGTCCATTGCCTTGAGTGTATTTTCCGCATGTTCCACAGAGCCATTGGTATAAATAAGCTTGCGACCGGGAAGCGATGTGAGCATTTCACCCAATTCCGGGTTTTTGGGCAAAACGGAATGATCGATATCGTGAACCACGCTTAAGAAGCCCTGCGGGTCGATATTGCGCGTTTCCATTAGGCCGCGAAGGGTCGTGCCATAGTCGCGGTAAAGATCTTTCTGAAGCTTCCGCGCTTCCACACGATCTAGGCCAGTAAGGTCTGAAACATAGCCGGTCATCAATATATCAATCTGCGAGAACAAATCGCAGTGGCGCGGGTAAAGTGTGTTGTCTAGGTCGAAGACCCAAGTATCAATACGTTTGAAATTTTCCATGCGCGTTCTTTGGCATGATTCTTGACCTTTGGCGAGGGGTAAGGCACGACTGATGTATGACATGGATTTACATCACCATTGCCGCCGCTTTTTTTCAGAACATTCGTTCAACGCTTCAAAAGCATTTAAAAGGCGAGATGAATACCACAGCGGCGACCTTTGTGCGCTTTGGCTTTGGCATTCCATTTGCACTTCTTTATCTAACGGTTTTGTATTTCTATACGGGCGAAACCCTACCGACGATCCAATCACATTTTTGGTTTTGGGTCTGCGTAGCAGGGTTAGCGCAAATTGCAGCAACCTTTCTACTGCTTCATCTTTTCGCCTATCGCAACTTTGCCGTGGGTACTGCTTACTCTCGCACCGAGCCTGCGCAGACGGCTGTCTTTGCACTCGTCTTTTTTGGAGAGGTACTTTCTTTCGGCGGTATAGTTGCAATCGCAGTAAGCATTATTGGCGTCATGGTGATCTCAGTTGCACGAACAGAAATTACGTTTAGTTCAGTTTTAACATCCATCTTTAGCCGCACCGCACTGATTGGCCTTGCCTCTGGCACTTTGTTTGGGCTTGCGGCCGCGGGCTTTCGTGCTGCAACCTTGGCGGTTGATCATCCGTTGTTTTTTATGCAAGCGGCAACCACGCTGGTTATTGGTATCATCCTACAATCCACGATTATGCTTTTATGGATCGTAATGCGCGAACCCGAACAATTAGCCAATATTAAAAGAGCGTGGAAAGTTTCAGTAATTGTGGGTTTTGTTGGCGCAACTGCATCGTTTGGCTGGTTTTCAGCTTTTGCCCTTCAGCAGGCAGCGTTAGTGAAGGTGGTGGCCCAAATAGAAATGCTCTTCACTTTCGCCTCTTCTGTATTTTTCTTTAAAGAAAAGATCAACCGGCCAGAAATCATAGGCTGTATTTTAATTACGACCGGGATAATTTTGCTGGTATTGCTCTAAGGCTTGATAAGCGTACCCGCACCATGCTCGGTAAAGAGCTCAAGCAGCACCGCATGAGGCTTTTTACCGTTTACAATAACGACACCTTCAACACCTTCGATTTCGTCGCCAAGCGCGTCGATACAGGTTTCAACTTTTGGTATCATGCCACCGGAAATCGTCCCATCAGCAATTAATTTGCGTGCTTCTTTGACGGTAAGCTCTTTAATAAGATTTCCGTTTTTATCGAGAACGCCTTCCACATCGGTCAGGAACAATAAACGCTTCGCATCAAGCGCTTCCGCTAATGCGCCAGCGAATGTATCCGCATTGACGTTATAGGTATTGCCATCTTTGCCGAAGCACACAGGTGCTACGACCGGAATAAGACCGGATTCGATTACCATGTCTAAGACGGTAGAATCGACTTCTTTCGGTTCGCCCACAAAGCCCAAATCAATAATGCGCTCAATGTTGGAGTTTGGATCAACAGATGTGCGTCTGGCTTTTTCAACCAAGACCATGCCGCCATCCTTGCCGCATAGGCCAACTGCACGCGCGCCTTCTGTGTTTATAGACGCAACAATTTGTTTGTTGATGGAACCGGCCAAAACCATTTCTACAACTTCGACGGTTTCTTTATCCGTAACGCGAAGTCCGTCTTTAAATTCTGATTTAATGCCAACGCGGTCAAGCATGGCACCAATTTGGGGGCCGCCGCCATGGACCACAACGGGATGAACGCCGGATTGTTTTAGAAGTGCAATATCTTGACAGAATGCTTTGCCGAGGCTCTCATCGCCCATGGCATTGCCGCCATATTTGACCACAACTGTTCGGCCAGCGTAGCGTTGCATATAGGGTAGGGCATGAGCAAGAAGCTCTGCTTCCTGTAGACCGATTTCTTCTTTATTGTCTGCCATGGTTTCCGCCTTTTTGTGAGAGGCTTAATAGCTTGAAAGGCAAAATGAAGCAACGACTTAAAGCGGCTATGGTTTATGGAAATAATTCATTGACCAATTTACCAAGAGCGCAGCAACAATCATCTCCAACCAACTTAAGGGCAATGCGATGGAGAGAATAGCCAGACTGGCCAAATTCATATTGTAAAGGCCAAGCCATAGGATGACAAAAATAGATGCCCAAACCAATGTGCCGCTGATAATGGCATTACGAACGCCAAATCCCATACGCTCAAAATAAATCCAGGAAAAGCCTACGACTGCGAAAGTCAGGATCGTATCCCATATTCCCCAAATCATGAATATCGGGATGTTCATCTGCGCAACATCCGGGAGTGCGGCTAGATGGTTTTGCATCATGGGCATAATGAATGCGAAATATCTGAATACTTCAGATGCATTGATCCAGAGTGTGGTGATAGTGAAGGTCAATAGAAACGCCCGGCCCATCATCGGATATTTAACAGGCATGCTGCTTGTAAGACTTGTCATTCTGAAATCCTTTTTCGTATGAGTTGAATGAGTGTTTTCACGTAATTACGCATATAATCTGTGCTTGTGAGGGTTCGGGAGAACGACCATAGCCCTTGCGTTGATGTTGCTAGGAAGGCCGCAAGTTCTTCGAGCTCCTCTGGCTTTAATCTTCCTAGGTTTGAATTTTCATTTTGAAGCGCGTTAAGAAAGCCATTTTGCAACCGCGTATTATGCGCTTTAACCGCGCCCATTACCTTCGCATCATGCGGTCCGGTCTCGGTCATTGTGTTTGCAACCAGACAACCCGGGTATGGCGCACCCACCTCACCAGCAAGCGAGATTTGCGTTTCGAAATAGTCCTTGATTTGTTGAAGGGTTGCATCTTCGGCTTCAACCTGTTGAAAGGCCGGGTCAACTACTTCGCGTTGATAGATTTCAAAGCAAGTGAGAAATAACTCATCTTTATTACCGCATTCAGAGTAAATCGCATGGCGGCTCGCTTTGGTTTCTCTGACCAAATCATCCATGGATGTCGCTTCAAACCCATGGTTCCAAAATTGGTGAAGGGCGGAGAGGGCAATTGATTGTTTTGTATATGATTTAGGTCTAGGCATAAATTATTAATAACAGAACATTCATTCTGTTACAAGTAAATTTTTTAAAGCAAGGTTCCAATCACAGCACGTAACTGGGGCACGCCCAATCCTTTTTCAGAGGAGGTTGTTACGATTTCGGGATAGGCTGCAGGAAATTTTGCTAGTCGTTTCAGCGTATCTTCTTCAAGGCTTTCGAGCGCTGTTTTTTTAATCTTATCTGACTTAGTCAAAACGATTTGATAGGAAACCGCCGCTTTGTCGAGCATGCGGAAAACTTCTTCATCATTCTTTTTGATGCCGTGGCGGGAATCGATCAATACAAAAACGCGCTGAAGCGTTGTGCGCCCACGCAGATATGCAAAAACCAAACGTGTCCAAGCTTCAACTTGCGATTTTGGTGCTTTCGCATAGCCGTAACCCGGCATATCGACCATCGCACTTTCCGGCACATCAGGGCTTTCCTTCGGGATGAAGTAATTAAGCTCTTGTGTGCGGCCCGGCGTATTGGAGGTTCTGGCCAGTCCCTTTTGATTGACAAGTGCGTTAATAAGCGATGATTTTCCAACATTGGAACGCCCGGCAAAGGCGATCTCTTTTGGTCCTTCTGGTGGCATAAATTTCATAGACGGTACGCCGAGCAAAAACTCCCATCCTCGCGCAAACAAAAGCCGCCCTTTTTCAAGCGCGGCTTCGTCTATTTTGGTGTCTACCGAATTCATTTTTGTTCGGGTTCCGCTTCTTTACGACTAAACATTTTTTTCAAATTATCGAAGAGTTCAATCTTGGCGCCATGACGTTTCATGATGATGCCTTGCTGAATGATCGACAGGAAGTTGTTCCATGCCCAGTAAATCACAAGACCAGCCGGGAAGGTTGCCAACATGAAGGTGAACACAACAGGCATCCATTTAAAGATCATTGCCTGTGTCGGGTCCGGTGGTGCCGGGTTCATCTGCATCTGAACGAACATGGTAATGCCCATAAGCAGTGGCCAAATGCCAAGCAGCAAGAATGGAGACAAATACAGGGACGGCTCCCACGGAATAAGACCAAACAGGTTCCAAATTGAACTTGGATCAGGTGCCGCCAAATCTTGAACCCAACCGAAGAACGGCGCATGGCGCATTTCTATGGTGACGAATAGCACTTTATAGAGCGCGAAAAATACCGGGATTTGTATGAGGATAGGTAGACAACCCGCCGCCGGATTGATCTTCTCTTTCTTGTAGAGTTCCATCATTGCCTTCTGCTGCTTTTGCTTGTCGTCACCAAAGCGTTCGCGAATTTCCGTCATCTCCGGTTGAACTTTCTTCATCTTCGCCATTGAAGCATAAGAAAGATTTGCAAAATAAAGGAAGATAAGTTTTACGATTACAGTTGCGCCAAGAATCGCAACGCCGAAATTTCCAAAAATACCATTGAGCCAATGAATGAGTTGAAAGAGAGGCTTTGTGATGAAATAGAACCAGCCCCAATCAATCATCAAATCGAAATTATTGAGGTTAAGATCTTCATCATAGCCATCAATAATCTCTGTAACTTTTGCACCTGCATAGAGCCGATGCTGGAATTCAAGCTCATTGCCAGCAGAAAGCGCACTTGAGGTGTTGATGAAATCCGTTTGATATAAATTACGACCGGTATCTTTGTAGTAGAAACGCGGAGTAAATTCGCCACCCGGAATAAGCGTTGTAGCCCAGTACTTATCTGTAAAACCAAGCCAGCCATTTTCAGTTTTAGCAAATTTAAGTTCTTTGCTGTCTTCTATTTCGCCATAGTCATATTCTTGCAGACCATCTTCACCAATAAAGCCGATCAGGCCTTCATGCAGCACGAAGATGCCTTCTACGTCGGGTTTTTCAAAGCGTGTTACGCGGCCATATGGCGTGAGTGTAATTTCTTCAGAAGACTTGTTGAACACTTTGTCTGTGATCGTGAACATATAGTTTTTATCAAGTGCAATAGTACGTTCAAACCGAACACCATCTTCGTTTGTCCAATCAAGCACAACATTGCCATCTGCACCCAAATCACCGCCCGCATGGTTCCATACAGTTTTTGCGCCAGGAACTGTGCCGCGCTTTTCTTTGCTTGCAGCATAAGCAAATTCTGCAAAATATGGTTCCGGCGAACCTTCTGGCGACAGAAGTTCAATAAGCGGGCTTTCAGGGTCAATCGTCTCACGGTATTTTTTGAGCTTGATATCGTCAATGCGAGCGCCTTCAAGGTTGATTGAACCAATCAGCACTTCATTTTCAAGTTGAATACGTTTGGTTGCGCCAATAGCTTCATCGCGGTTTTGGGAACCTGCTGCAGCAACATTGCTGTCATCGCCAGCTTCAAGTTGACTGTTCTGCGGAATAAGGTCATTGCCTTCGCGTTGAACTTCGCCACTTTCAATAGCAGCGCGCTGTTCTTCTACTTGTGCTTGTTGGCGTTCTTCATCAACCAGCGGCTCTGCAAAAAGTACAATCCACAGCAATACAACTGATAGGGACAATGCCATTGCCAGAAACGTATTCTTGTTATCCATTATGAAAAATCCGTCTATTTATTCTTTGTGGGTTGCCCAGAACGTAATGAATCACTTTTATCATGCTTACGAATAGGTTTTGCCCCCATCTTATGAACATGGTCAAGTGCCGTATTCAAATCATTTACGATTCTATCAAATTTCTGTTCAATTGCGGGTGCTTTGCCAATTAATACATAATCATGGCCGCTTTTTGCATGACAAGGGAAAGATGTTCGAACTGCTTCACGTAAGCGTCGCTTTATCCGGTTGCGAACAACAGCATTGCCGGTTTTGGTTGTCACCGTATACCCAACACGCACCCGATCAGTGGTCATTTGCTTTTGAGATTGTAGTATAAATGCCTTAGCATGAAACCGCTTGCCAGAACGCAAGGCTAGAAATTCACTCCGTTTTTTGAGTGTTTCTATATCGTTCATACCGTATTTTCTTATGATGCAGCTTGCGCGTCGTTTCTTAAGCAGAAAGACGCTTGCGGCCTTTGGCGCGACGAGCAGTGATTACGTTGCGTCCACCTTTAGTTGCCATACGAGAACGGAAACCATGACGACGTTTGCGAACAAGGTTACTAGGCTGAAATGTGCGTTTCATGTTTCTTTATTTGTCCAAATGGACAAACCCTCAATCAGATATAATGTTAAGGCAGGGATCATCGCTTCATTCCACTATCAAACTGTTGAGTGAAACACTCTTTTTAGTTTGTTATATTTTGGAAACATTGAAGGCAATGCGTTACCGCTGACCTAAGTTGGGCTGCTTATAAGCACAGACTGCTACGAAGTCAATATGAGATTAGATCATACGTCAAATTATATGATCTACAAAACGTCGTAAAAATCAGACGTAATGCCATCAATGTGAAGCAAATTGTGAAGCTGTTTACTTGAAGAATCGCGTGCTGACCGTCATTTGTTTATAATGCCACATGCAATCAAAACGATATATATATAGGAGAATATACAGCGGTTCTCATATGAATGCCTTTTGACAATAACAATAGTATATGCAAGTGGAGTGCAGCTTTTAAAAACAGGCGTAGAGATGGAAAAAAGTAAAACGACCGGTCTTGTTGGAATTTTAAAAAAATGGCTGCCTTTAGTGGCCGTTGTTGCACTGCTTGTTGGAGGATATCTTGCTGGCTTGCAAGAGTATTTTAGCTTGTCCAATATTATTAAACATAGGGCATCTATCGCTGAGTTTGTTTCAAATAACATTGTCACCGCCAGCTTTTCCTACATGCTTTTATATGTCCTCGTTGTGGCAACATCCTTTCCGGGGGCCTCTGTTTTAACCATTACATCCGGCTTTATATTCGGGGTTGTTTTCGGCGGTTTTCTAACTGTAATTGGCGCAACACTTGGTGCCGTTATTATATTTCTAATTGCCAAGACATCTTTCGGCGATTTCTTGCAGCAAAAAGCAGGGGGCTTCATTAATAAGATGATAGAAGGCTTCCAAAAAAATGCATTCCAATATTTGCTCACACTAAGGTTGACACCGCTCTTTCCGTTTTGGGTAGTGAACATTGTTCCAGCCATGCTCAACATGAAATTGTCCTCTTATACAATTGCAACGTTAATTGGCATTATTCCGGGCACATTTGCCATTGCCTATATTGGTGCTGGTCTTGATAGTGTTATTGCTGCACAAGAGGCAGTTAACCCGGGTTGCGCAAATGCTGGAACATGTTCGATTGACCCTAAGGCGCTTATCACTAAGGATATATTATTTGCCTTGGGTGGATTAGCATTATTATCATTCTTGCCTTTCATTATTAGCAAATTAAAAGGCAGTGGTTCTGCTGAAACAGCGGAACCAACATCTACTAAATAATTTTTATTCTATTTTAAAAGGTTTCATATGAGCGACGTACTAACACCTGATATTTGTGTAATTGGTGCAGGCTCTGGGGGCTTGAGTGTAGCTGCCGCGGCAGCTGCTTTTGGCGTAGAAGTTGTGCTCATTGAAAAGGGCAAAATGGGCGGTGACTGTCTCAACTATGGCTGTGTACCCTCCAAAGCATTATTGGCGGCGGGCAAAACAGCGCAGACCATGCGCAGTTCCGCTAAATTTGGCATTGCGCCGATAGAAAAAATTGATGTTAATTTCCGTAAAGTTCATGACCATGTTCATGATGTCATTGCGCAAATTGCTCCCAATGATTCCGTTGAACGGTTTACCTCGCTTGGTGTCACGGTAATTGAAGGTGCTGGCGAATTTATAGATGCAAAAACAGTTAAAGCAGGTGGCAAAACCATTCGTGCAAGACGCTTTGTAATTGCAACAGGGTCGTCTGCCTTTGTGCCACCAATTGAAGGCATTAATAGCGTTCCTTATTTCACCAATGAAAACCTGTTTGAGAACACCAAAAAAATTGAGCACTTACTTATCATCGGTGCGGGTCCTATTGGCCTTGAAATGGCACAAGCGCATTTGAGATTAGGCGCAAAGGTCACCGTGGTTGAAGGATCAAAAGCACTTGGTAAAGATGACCCTGAACTCACAAGCATTGCACTTGAAAACTTGCGTGCAGAAGGCATCACCATTCTTGAAAACACGAAAGTGGTGTCAGTACAGCCCAAGGGTAAGAAAAACATCACAGTCAATATAGACGCAAATGGTGAAGCGTCCGCTTTGACGGGGTCTCATCTATTGGTAGCGACCGGCCGTAAAGCCAATATTGATAAGTTGGGGTTGGAAAATGCTGGCATTGAGTTTGACCGCCGCGGCATCAAAACCAAGAGCGATCTAAGAACCACCAATAAGCGCGTCTATGCTATTGGCGATGTAGCCGGTGGATTACAGTTTACACACACGGCCGGGTATCATGCAGGTCTGGTCATCCGTGGCATATTATTTCGTAAAAAAGCAGTGCCCAATGATCATATCATCCCTTGGGTTACGTATACCGATCCAGAAATCGGCCATGTTGGTATGACTGAAGCAGATGCGAGAGAAAAACATTCAGATATTAATATTCTGCGTTGGCCATATCATGAAAATGATAGAGCGATTGCAGAACGCAAAACATCTGGCCTGATTAAAATGGTGACCAATAAAAAAGGACTAATCTTAGGCGTTTCCATTGTTGGTACTAATGCGGGTGAAATGATTAATATGTGGTCATTGGCCATTAGCCAAAAGATGAAAGTTGGCGATGTAATCGGGTATATCTCTCCCTATCCAACCATGAGTGAAATTGGCAAACGCGCAGCGGTTACTCATTATGCACCATACGCAAAAAACAAATGGCTGAGACGATTAATTGGGTTTTTGCGTAATTTTGGCTGAATGATATTATATTTTGAAATGACAATAATTTTGGACCTTGCATTTGAGCAATGAGAATAAAAATAAAGAACTAGGCGAAACAAAAACATTCGCGAGCAATTGGTATTCAGGAATTTCATCAAAACTACTCCTGCTGACCTTCCTGTTTGTTATGTTTGCTGAGCTCTTGATTTTTATTCCCTCTATTGCAAATTTTCGAAATACTTGGCTCAAAGAGCATTTATTAACTGCAGAAGCGGCAAGCATCATTTTCTTGGATACCACCCAAGCCTCATTAAGCGATCAAGCAGGAGAAGATTTACTGCTTGCTACAGAATCGCTCGCAGTTGCCATACGCCGCGATGGTATCTCGCGCCTAATGGCCAATGAACGTAGACCCGGTGAATTAACAGAAGCAATTGATCTGGATGAGATAGGCTATTTCTCAAGCATAAAGTCCACCTTCTTGATGATGTTTGAAGATTCTGAAAGCCAATATAGGGTATTTGCAAAAATGCGTTCTGCAAATTCCATCATGGAATTAGTTCAAGAAAGAGTGCACATCAAAAAAGAGCTATGGATTTACGCTAGAAATGTCTTTTTGCTTTCTTTGGCGATCGCTGTTTTTACATCTGTGCTGGTTTATACCGTTCTGTATTATTTGATTGTTAGGCCCATTATTAAAATATCCAGAAGCATGGATGCTTTTTCTAAAGAACCAGAAAATGCAGCACTTATTTATCAGCCGGGTAACCGTGGAGACGAAATTGGCCTTGCCGAACACAGGCTCTCAAATTTTCAACACGATCTTCACAATACGCTTAAGCAAAAAAAGCGACTTGCAGATTTGGGATTAGCGGTTTCAAAAATCAATCATGATTTGCGTAATATTCTGGCCTCTGCTCAATTGTTCTCAGACCGATTGATGAGTTTGCCAGACCCTACCGTGCAGCGCTTTGCACCCAAATTGATCCGTACCATAGATAGAGCGGTTGATTATACGCAATCTGTCATGAGTTATGGTAAGGCGCTTGAGGCGCCTCCTAAAAGACGCAAATTGTTATTGCATGATGTTGCAAATGAGGTAGCTGAATCATTGGGCCTTGAAGGAGCGTCATCAATCAAATGGGAAAATGAAATACCACGTGAGTTGCAAGTTAATGCAGACCCAGAACAAATCTTCCGTGTTGTAATGAACCTATGTCGAAATTCAGTGCAGGCAATGCAAGAAGCCGATGGCGATGCAGGCGGCAAATTAACGGTTTCTTCTCAACATCAAGAAAACAGCGTCTTCATTAGAGTGACAGATACTGGCCCTGGTATTCCAGAGCATGTGCGGGAAAAAATATTCAATGCCTTTGAGGGCTCTACCAAATCAGGTGGAACAGGCCTTGGCATGGCAATTGCCGTTGAGTTAATCCATGCACATGGCGGCACCATCAAAATTGAAGAAACGTCGCCTTCTGGCACAACATTTTTGATTGAACTCGTTGACCAAAGCTCGGAAGAAATTGCTCAAATTCCTCAAGAACAATTAGTAGAACATTAAATTTACTTTGTTAGAGAATTTTATGCTGAAAACGCTTGCTTTTATTGCACTGTCAGATTAGGTAAGCGTCTTGCAAGCTTATGGTTTGTAAACGACTTATAAAAGTCATGCGCGCTCGTAGCTCAGCTGGATAGAGTACTTGACTACGAATCAAGGGGTCGGGAGTTCG
>CAZXZQ010000061.1:0-11881 GCA_964645215.1 uncultured Rhizobiaceae bacterium
TTGGCATTCCCATTCAGGAGCTGGGCCTCTTAAACCGAATTTTTCCTTACAAGGTCGTTGACACCATTAACAAGCCAATCCTGCGCATGGTGATTGGCTCCTATGAAAAACTGGGCTTGCGCAAGGCTAAGAAAGGCCCGCTCGCCATGGTGACTGAAGATAAACGCATACCGCTCATCGACATAGGCACACTTGATGCGGTACGGCGCGGTGAAGTTACAATTTATCCAGGTATTCAAAAGTTCACTCGTGACGGCGTTGTGTTTGAAGATGGTCGCGAAGAAAACTTCGACAAGGTCATTCTTGCAACCGGATATCAAACCGATTTACGTGCGATGTTGCCGGATGCGCATGCAGCATTGGACGAGCGCGGTGCGCCACGTGTGAGTGGCGAACAGACCGCAGAGCAAGGGCTATATTTCTGCGGCTATTCCGTTACGCCAAACGGGCTGCTTTTCAAAATCAAAATGGAAGCAGAGCATTTGGCCGAGGTCATTGCTGCGTAGTTTTTGCTTGCATCCAATGAGGGCTTAATTCATGATTTTCCCTGTTGGAGGATATGGCCATGCCAAAGAAGCTGAGCTCTCAGGAAATTTCTTTTTATGAAGAAAACGGCTTTCTGTCGCCTGTAGATATTTTCAGCGAAGAGCAGGCGCTAATCTATCGTCAAAAACTTGAGGCAGCAGAAACGAAGTGGCCGGAGGCAACATCTGGTGCGGCCCGCAATAACGCACATTGTAATTTTACATTTCTGGATGAAATCACGCACAATCCGGTTTTGCTTGATGCGGTGGAAGACTTGATCGGGCCAGACATCATGTGTTGCGCGACGGTGCTTTTTATCAAGGAAGCAAATGACCCGGGTTTCGTCAGTTGGCATCAGGATGGTAAATATATGGGGCTTGAACCCAATATTGGCGTTACAGCATGGGTGGCGCTTACCAAGGCTGACCTGGTGAGCGGTTGTATGCAAATGATCCCCACAAGCCATAAGGATAATATGCAAGACCATAATGATACGTTTGGTGAAAAAAACATATTAACCCGAGGGCAGGAAGTGGAGGGCGTTGATCCCTCAAAGGCTGTTGCTACACCTTTAAAACCGGGGCAGGCATCTTTCCATCACCAGAAAATTATTCATGGGTCGCAACCGAACAAGAGCGATGACCGTCGCATTGGGTTTGCAATTCAGACTTATTTTCCACCGCATGTGAAGCAGACAAAAGGGACAACCTTTGTTCAGCTCTGCCGTGGCGAAGATAAATATGGTAACTTTCAAATTGCACCACGCCCGACTAAAGATATGGATGTTGAAGACATTGCAATGCGTGATCAGATGAATAGCCTTTGGTCAGATATTCTGTATCATGGGTCTGATAAACGGCGGGATTATTGAGTGGAGGATTTTTAAATGCGTATTTTAAAATGGTTAGCCTATCTTATAGGCATTATTATCATCATAGCTGCGGTGCTGGCATTCCTTAATTTTGATAAGCTTAAGCGGTTAAACACCGTGAATACGCTCTTTTCTGAGGAAAAGATTGTTAGCAATTTTTCTGGCTTGAAAGACATATTCTTCAGCACGCCTATTCCAGTTTCAGGTGACGCGTTTACGTGGGAAGAGGCGTTAAGCGATTTACCTAATAACTTTAAAGTAGGTGAGAATAATGTGGCAATTGAAGACTGGTTGACGCAAAGCAAAACCACGTCACTCGTCGTAATTCAGGATGGTAAACTTGCCTATGAAACCTATCGCCTTGGCACAAACAAAGATGATTTGCGCATTTCATGGTCGGTCGCGAAATCTTTCCTCTCCGCGGCATTTGGCATTGCGGTGAATGATGGGGTAGTTGATCTTGCAAAACCTGTTGATTCATATGTCGAACAACTTAAAGGCACAGCGTATGAGGGCGTGACAGTACTCAATGTGCTCAATATGTCTAGCGGCGTGAAATTCAACGAAGATTATCTGGATTTCTGGTCTGACATCAACAAAATGGGGCGCATACTGGCGCTTGGCGGCTCCATGGATGATTTCGCAGCGGATATTGACGAACGTATTCAAGAACAAGGTACGTTTCGAAAATATACATCGATTGATACTCATGTCTTGGCAATGGTTTTACGCTCCGCAACCGGCATGACGCTGACAAATTACTTAGGTGAGAAAGTTATCACCCCGCTTGGGTTCAACAAACAGCCGCATTATGTAACCGATAGTCAAGGCAATGCATTTGCACTTGGTGGGTTGAATATAACAAGCCGTGATTATGCGAAGTTTGGTCAAATGTTTCTAGACAATGGCAGCCTAAACGGCACTCAAATTGTGCCGTCGGGTTGGGTGTCAGCAAGTACGGCAATATCTGCGCCTAAGCCCGCAGAAGCAGACGGCTTTGATTATGGCTATCAATGGTGGGTGCCATCTGACTCTCCACAAAATGGGGGAGACTATTTAGCGCGTGGTATTTATGGCCAGTATATCTATATCAACCCGGCCAATAAAACCGTTATCATCAAGACCTCTGCTAACAAAAAGTTTAGAGAAGTGGTAATGAATGGTGAGTTGAATCACGGTGTAAACAAACAAATGTTTAGAGCAATTTCTAAACATGTCGCAAATTAGAATATCGGAATAGCGCATGAAAATTAACGAAATTATCAATCCAAGTATTGATATTGCAAACGATGATTTTCGTAACCATTGCAAAGAGACATTAGACCGCGATGGTGTGGTTGTTCTTTCAGGTTTTATTTCTGATGAGGGCATTGCCTGCATGAAGGACGAAGGCAATGCGGGTATGAGTAACGCCTATTTCTGCGCGAGCAATCATAATGTCTATTTAACACCGCCGGATGAAAGTTTCTCTAAAGACCATCCGCGTAATCGTGAAGTTGTCTCGTCTAAAGGCTTGATTGGTGATGATCAGGTGCCAAACGGTTCTCCACTCAAAGCTCTATATAACGATGATGATTTCCAATCCTTTATCGCTGAAGTCGTCGGCGAGGAGGCGCTTTACCCTTATGCCGATCCCTTGTCAGCTGTGAATATCCATTATGCCAAGGAGGGGCAAGAACTCGGGTGGCATTTCGATAATTCATCTTTTGCCATCACATTGTTGATTGATAAACCCGATGGCGGTGGGGATTTCGAGTATCTAAAAGACGTACGTGACGCAGATGCAGGGGAATATAATTTTGAAACTGTTGGCAAACTGCTAGACGGTGAAATAGAGCCTGACCGGATTGCGATGGATGCAGGCACGTTGGTGTTTTTCAGAGGCCGAAACTCTATTCACCGTGTTACACCAACCGAAGGCGATAAAACACGCATGCTTGCTGTATTGGCATATAATTCTGAGCCGGGCATTGAGCTTTCAGAAAGTGCGCGTATGACGTTTTATGGTCGGCTAAGCTAAAGTTTAAATAGCTGAGGCATTTTTCCCGCAAAAAGAAACAGCTTCAAATAGCCTGTTGAGAACCTTGTCGGTTTTCTTTTCATTGAGACTGGTGGTTGCTTGAAGGCGCGTAACGCCAGCGTTCAAAAGTTGGTACTTCTTTTCATCATTGTGATTTCTAGCCTCAAAGAGAACCGGTAAAAGCCCTGTGGCCATTGTCATCATGCGCGGTGAAAGCTTGGGCGAAACTTGGCTAATAATACAACCGCAACCAGATGTTTGCGTAGCACCATCCTTGAAGACAATATTGTGCTTAACCATAGAAATTTCGCACTGGGCCATCATTTTGGTTTCATCAATTGATAGCTGATATTTTTCCGCTACTTTTGCTGTTTCTGGCTCTTGTTCACTGGTGACTGCGACATAGGAAAGAATACCAAGCATGGTCGTTCCAGCTATTACAATTTTCAAGATACTCAACGTGGGTCTCCACTTTGGCGAGAAGTAGATAAAATTGTAACAAACAATGGTAAATGAGAGGTTGCGATTATATCAGTAAGAAACGCTTGCCTACACGACAAAATTGAGCGGCAAATTATCAAATCTGCAAAAGTAAGGTTGAAGAAAGCATCGCTTTCGTACATATGATAATAACAATACTGAACCACAAAATATAAAGCAGATCATGACAGAACTTGTAGACAGCAGAATTGCAGACCCAAAACGTTTTATCCCCGGCACAACTGATGACTGGGAAGTGATTATCGGCCTTGAAGTGCACGCGCAGGTTTCATCGAACGCGAAGCTTTTCTCTGGCGCTGCAACGCAATTTGGTGCGGAACCAAATTCGAATGTATCATTGGTTGATGCAGCTATGCCCGGCATGCTGCCGGTGATCAATGAGGAATGCGTAGCGCAAGCTGTACGCACTGGCCTTGGTCTAAACGCTGAAATTAATCTGCGCTCGGTGTTTGACCGTAAAAACTATTTCTATCCTGATTTGCCACAAGGCTATCAGATTTCGCAGTTCAAAGACCCGATTGTAGGTGAGGGAACAATTACAATCTCTGTTGGTCCTAACAAGAAGGGCGAATATGAGGATGTAGAAATTGGCGTTGAGCGCCTGCACCTTGAGCAAGATGCGGGCAAATCCATGCATGACCAACACCCAACCATGAGCTTTGTCGATTTAAACCGCACGGGCGTGGCGCTGATGGAGATTGTTTCCAAGCCAGACATTCGCTCTTCTGATGAGGCAAAAGCCTATGTTACGAAGCTGCGTTCTATTCTGCGTTATCTTGGTACTTGCGATGGTAATATGTCTGAAGGCTCAATGCGTGCAGACGTAAACGTTTCCGTGCGCCGCCCGGGCGAACCATTTGGCACGCGCTGCGAAATCAAGAACATGAACTCCATTCGTTTCATCGGCCAGGCGATTGAATATGAAGCGCGCCGTCAAATTGCTATTCTTGAAGAAGGTGGAACGATAGATCAGGAAACACGACTATACGATCCTGAAAAGAGTGAAACGCGTTCCATGCGTTCCAAAGAAGATGCGCATGACTATCGTTATTTCCCGGATCCTGACCTTTTGCCACTTGAGTTTAGTCAGGCTTATGTTGATAGCTTGAAATCTGATCTGCCGGAATTACCAGACATGAAGAAAGCCCGGTTCATTTCTGATATGGGTCTCTCTGCTTATGATGCATCTGTGCTTGTCTCAGAAAAAGCCAATGCGGATTACTTTGAAAAAGTTGCTGATGGCCGTGATGGCAAGGTTGCTGCCAACTGGGTTATCAATAATCTCATGGGCAAGCTTAAAGAAACAGATGCTGAGATCGCGGATAGTCCAATTTCACCTGATCAAATTGGTGGCATTATTGATTTAATAAAAGAAGGCACTATTTCAGGTCAGATCGCAAAAGATGTGTTCGACATTGTTTGGGAAGAAGGCGGGGAGCCAGCCAAAATTGTTGAAGACCGTGGCATGAAGCAAGTAACGGACACTGGCGCTATTGAAGCAGCTGTAGATGAAATTATTGCTGCAAATCCTGAACAAGTTGCCAAGGCTAAGGAAAAGCCACAATTGGCAGGCTGGTTTGTTGGTCAGGTAATGAAAGCCTCCGGCGGCAAAGCAAACCCACAAGCTGTGCAAGAGCTCGTGAAACAGAAATTAGGTGTGTAAATGAGTGCTGTAAGCCAAATTAGAGACATGGAAAGTGCTGATGCAGATGCCGTTAGCGCATTGCTCACGTCATCATGGCTTGCCACGTATAAACCAGTTTTAGGTGAGGCGCAGGCTGAGCCAATCGCGCGTTCAATGTTTTCACCTGAAAAAGCAGCAGAACAAGCAAATGACCCTGACGTCATGACAATTGTAGCTGAGTGTGAAGAAGGTTCAATTTGCGGGTGTGCAATGACCTCACTTGATGACAATGGTAAAGCTTGGATTGACCAAATTCACGTTGCACCTAAGTTCTTTGGCACAGGCCTTGCCGATGATTTGATGCGCGCAATTTTCGTCAAACATACAGGCCTTCCATCGCTTTCACTTAGTTTCATCAAAGGCAATGGCCGCGCACAAGAGTTTTATGAGCGCCATGGTTTTACTGTTGTGTTTGAACGGCCTGACTGGGGTTTTATGAAGGGCATTCCTTCTGTAACCATGACCAAAATTTTGCATCGCGTATAGTATAATATGTTTTTCGTACGAACCGCCTCTGAAAAAGATTTACCCCGCGTTCAGGAAATTTTGCGCGAAACCTGGCACGCGACCTATGATGAAATTTATGGCGTTGAACGCGTGAATGAAATCACCGAAACTTGGCACTCTCTGGACCGGCTTGAAGAGATGCGTCATCAAGAGCATTCTGAATTCCTGGTTGCTGATAATGGTGAAGTGATCGGCGGCATGGCCTTTGCGAGCCAGAAGGAAAAGGTGATTTACCTACACCAGCTTTATGTACATCCAGATTTTCACGGCGGCAAAACCGGACTTCATCTCATGATCGAAATTGAAAACTCATTCCTCGATGTTGAAAAAATTTCATTGGAAGTCGAGGAAAAGAACGTAAGAGCGATTAAGTTTTATGAAGGCTTTGCTTTTAGGACTGTCGGCAAAACGGAAAATTGCGGAGAAGCCTCATCAGGAATTCCTGCACTTATTATGGAAAAGCAAATTATTTTTGCTGACGATTAGAGTTCAAACCCTAAATAATAAAAAAGGCTCCGCATGCGGAGCCTTTAATCATAAATTTATAAGAGCCTTACTTGAAGACACTACCTTTTTTGAAGTGTTTTGTGAGAAGGTAGTAAAGAACCGGACGGAACTTGCTGCGGTTAGATCTGCCATATGTCTCAATACAAGCATCAATGCCTTCATCGACTTTTGGACCATCTTTAACGCCAAGCTTCTTAATGATGAAATTCTTACGAACTGTCGCCATTTCTTCTTTGTCACCAGCTGCAACTTTTTCTGCATCTGGTTTATAGATTGCTGGGCCACACGCAATCGTAACTGCTGTTAGTAGTTTCATATCCGGCTTCATGCCGCATTTATCCGAAAGGTCTGCCGCATATTTTGCGATCAAATCGTCTCGTTTTCCCATTATGTCCCTCCAAGGCTCATAGAGTATAGAATTGTATTTTTGAGCCGCAATTTTATGCAACTTCAAGCACTGACTACGTGATTCTTTTACCAATAGCGAATCTATTGCTTTTTTGCATGTGGTGCTGGTTTCTAAAATCGTTGGAGAGTTGAAAAAGCACCTTATTTTTGTAATTTTCTGCAAATAATAGGTTAATATCTGTGTTATAACTTTGGTAAACCATGATTCTTCCCCAAAATTTGTAGGAAGCAGTAAATGTCTAGCGCCGCCGCCAATGAGTTACCTTTTAGCGAGAGTGTCAATCTTTTATTCGACCGAGCCATTCGGTATATGGATTTATCGCCAGGCCTTGTAGAGAAGATCAAGGTTGCAAACTCAACATATACCGTGCGTTTTGGTGTTAAGTTGCGTGGCGACATTCAAACATTCACCGGATATCGTTCTGTTCACTCAGAGCACGCCGAGCCTGTAAAAGGTGGTATTCGCTTTGCAAACAATGTGCATCAAGACGAGGTCGAGGCGCTTGCTGCATTGATGACATATAAATGCTCGCTTGTGGAAGTGCCGTTTGGCGGCTCAAAAGGGGGCTTGCGCATTAATCCGAAAGAATGGGAGCCGGACGAGCTTGAACGTATTACGCGGCGTTTTGCATTTGAACTTATAAAGCGAGACCTTATCCATCCATCTCAAAACGTGCCAGCACCAGATATGGGAACTGGTGAGCGTGAAATGGCGTGGATTGCTGACCAATATCATCGCATGAACACGACAGATATTGATGCACGTGCATGTGTTACTGGCAAACCGTTAAATGCAGGTGGCATTAGGGGAAGGGTAGAAGCAACTGGACGTGGCGTTCAATACGCTGTGCGAGATTTTTTCCGCTATAAAGACGATGTCAATAAAGCCGGTATGGACACCAGTCTTGCTGGCCAACGTATTATTGTTCAAGGGCTCGGTAATGTGGGTTACCACGCCGCAAAATTTCTTTCAGAAGAAGATGATTGCAGTATTATCGCTGTCGCTGAATGGGACGGCGCCATCATCAATAAAAATGGACTTGATATTGAAAACCTGCGCCAACACATAGTCAACACTGGTGGTGTGAAAGATTTTGCGGGAGGAGACTATATAAAGGATGGCTCTGCTGCGATTGAAGCTGATTGCGATATCCTTATTCCTGCAGCACTTGAAGGCGTAATCAATAGCACAAATGCTGACAGAATTCAGGCAAGGCTAATTGTTGAAGCAGCCAATGGGCCTGTTACAGCGGATGCTGATGATATTCTGCGCAAGAAAGGCATTGTTATCATTCCAGACATGTATGCAAACGCAGGCGGTGTGACGGTGTCTTATTTTGAATGGGTGAAAAATCTCTCTCACATCCGCTTTGGCCGCATGCAGCGACGCGAAGAAGAGGCTCGCCACACAATGCTTATTAGCGAGATTGAGCGTGTAACCGGCAGCAAGCTTGGATCTGACTTTAAAGAGCAATACATAAAAGGTGCGGATGAATTAACGCTCGTGCGCTCAGGCCTTGATGATACAATGCGCGGGGCATACGCAGCTATGCGCGAACTATGGCACGATAGGAATAAAAATGATTCTGATTTTGATTTGCGTACCGCCGCTTACATGATTTCAATTAGCCGAGTGGCAGACAGTTATAGAAGTCTTGGTTTATGACTTTAAATATAGACTTCAAGTTTCATTGAAAAAGCGATGAACGATATGGACTTTTGAACCAAGCAGTTTAAAAGGTTCCTTAGATGAAAAATAATCAAGGCTCAAAATTGCTATGAAAATGTTGAAGCAGTTTTTTACATGGTGGAATGGAACAACCTGGAATACCCGTTTCCATATTTGGCGCACTTCAACTCGTGTTGGTGAAGATGAGGCTGGTAATGTCTATTATGAGAGCCGTAAGGGGAAACGCTACGTACAGTATGCAGATATTGCAGAAGCAAGTGCGATCCCTTCTGGTTGGCATGGCTGGATGCATTACCGCACAGATACGCCACCAAGCGATGAAAATTATAAGCCTCGCGATTGGCAAAAACCGCATCTGGAAAATCAAACTGGTGGACCAAATGCTTATTTCCCGAAGGGTTCTTTGCGTAATCCAGAGGAACGTCCACGTGTGACCGGAGACTATGAAGCGTGGACACCATAACGCTATAAATTAAAAATGTGTGGGGGCATTAAATGCAATTAGAAGATGCTTATATGAGTTATGGTATGCGGGTGTATGCCATTGGCGATGTTCATGGTTGTCTGAATGAATTAAAAGCGCTGATTAAGAAAATTGATGCGCATGAAAAAACGGCACCTTCCCCTAGTCACAAGATAATTTTTCTCGGCGATTATGTCGATAGAGGGCCTGCTAATTGTGAAGTAATAGACTTCATGTGCTCACTTTCAAAATCAAATCGAGATTGTGTTTTTCTAAAAGGCAATCATGATCAACGCTTTGAAGATTTCTGTCAGAACCCAAACCAATATGGCGAAGAATTTATGCGCTGGGGAGGAGGGCCAACCCTTCGCGATTACGGTGTCGTTCCCCATCCTGGCGAAAGTTACGCTTCAATGGCTGAGCGTTTAAATGGTAATATGCCTGCTTGCCATATAGGTTTTATAAAAAACCTGGAGTTCTTTTATTCCATTGGTGATTATTATTTCTGTCATGCAGGCATTAGGCCTGGAGTTCGCCTTGCGGAGCAAAGCCCTAGTGATTTGATGTGGATACGTAATGAGTTTATCCCTCACGCATACTTGTATGAGAAAATAATTATCCATGGTCATACCATGTGCGATGAACCAGAAGTTATGCCAAATCGTATCAATATAGATACAGGGTGTTATCACTCAGGCATGCTTACAGCGCTTGTGTTGGAAGGCAATTCAAAGACCTTTATTCATACTTAGGCTTAGCGAATAAGCCATTCAGCTTCATCGTTTTTCTGCCATTCTTTTCTATGTAATTCCGGCAGCGACTCTTCTGTTTTGGGGTAGCCTATGCACAAATACGCAATGAGCTTCCATTGTGGATCAACGTCCAATGTATGATTGATTTCATCTGAGTTTAAAATTGATACCCACCCCACGCCAATGTTCAAGGTTCGGGCAACGAGCCATAATTGATGAATGGCAATGATCGTTGAGTAAGCAAGTGTCTCAGGCATTGTTTGCCGTCCAAGGCCCTTGCCATTGTCCGGATCCATGTCTGAAAAAACTGCAATCTGTAAGGGCGCTTCACGTAATCCAGCAAGCTTCAATGCTTTGTAGCTTTCTTGCTCTTGTCCTTCGTAGAGTTTGGCAGCATCCACATTTGCCTTGCTGTGGTTGTCAATTATCCCTTGTCGTATTGCTTCACTATCAACCCTTACAACTCGCCATGGCCGACTATTGCCGACAGAAGGCGCCATAGCCATCGCCGTGATCATTTCATCAATGGCACACTCTGGTAGCGGATCAGGCTTAAAATGCCTGACATCCCTTCGCCATCGAAGTATCTCGATAAGTGTTGATGTGTCTTGATTGTTAAATTCCATGCTGCGCTAAGTCTTAAACTAAATCGTGCTTCTTTGTAGCTATAACACGTGGAGAACACACACATATTTGCGACATGCCTTTTCTGCGCCCGAATCCCATGCTATTGCGAGGGTTATAGGGATTTCGAATCTATTGCGGCGACCGAATGCGGGTTATGGAAAATTTATCAAAAATGCTTTTATGCGCTTCAGCAGCAATGCTAGGGGCGTCGCTGGTCTATGCGCAGCAAAATGAGAATTCAGATGACCCTATCAGCAGTATTATTGAAGGTGGACGCATTGAAAATCGCGTTGCCGAGTTTTCAGGCATTGATAAAATTACTGGCAGAATCATCCGCTTTGATGTTTATATCGATGAAACTGTACAATTTGGTGCTCTGCAGGTTACGCCGCGCGTATGTTACTCACGCCCAATTACCGAGACACCAAAAACAACCAGCTTTATTGAGGTAGACGAGATTACGCTTGACCGTAAAATTCGCCGTATCTTCACTGGCTGGATGTTTGCTGACAGCCCGGGTCTAAATGCGATTGAACATCCCGTTTATGATGTTTGGCTCAATAATTGCAAAATGGAATCAGATGTAGCGCCACCGTCTTGAGGCAGAAAATGCGTTTCTGACTTTAAAGCAGCTTCCAGCATCACGTGATATTCATTCTTTGGAACTTCAATTACACCAAATTTTTCAAGGTGCGCAGTTGTAAATTGCGTGTCGAGTAAAACAAAACCGGCACGCCGCATTTCATAAACAAGATGGATCAGCGCGATTTTTGAAGCATTGGTGCGCCTTGAAAACATGCTTTCACCAAAAAACGCACGCCCCAGACGAACACCATATAACCCACCAACAAGTTCTTCACCCTCATAAACTTCAACGCTATGCGCATGGCCCATCGCGTGAAGTTCACTATATAGGCCTTTTATACCGCTATTAATCCAAGTCTCGCGGCGCGTGTCTGTTTGTTCAGCACATGCAGAAACGGTCTCCATAAAGCTTTTGTCAAAGACCACTTTGAAGGTCGATTTTCTGAACGCCTTCTTCAGGCTCTTTGGAATATGAAACGCATCAAGCGGCAGGATGCCTCGCATTTCAGGCTCAACCCAAAAGATGCTCGGATCGTCAGCTGTTTCTGCCATTGGAAAAATACCGCAAGCATAAGCTTTCAGCAAAACCTGCGGTGTAATTTCAAGAAGGATATCGTCTGTACCAGACATTCCAATAACTTTTTATGCGCTAAGCAGATGTCTCTGCCAGATAATGTTCAAGCCAGTGAATGTCATAGTCACCAGTTTGCATATCTGGATGCTCAACCAAATCACGGAACA